>JBKPEN010000224.1:0-7835 GCA_046728425.1 Thermoproteota archaeon | reverse complement strand
GTGTCAGAAACCTGAGCGGTGGCGAGCTTCAAAAGATCGCAGTCGCAGCATCACTGTTGCGCCAAGCAGATATTTACGCACTGGACGAGCCGTCTGCATTTCTTGACGCAGAAGACAGGATAGCAGTAGCTAAGTTCCTCCAACGCTTTGTAAGGGCTCAGGGTAAGTCAGCAATTATTATTGACCATGATATACAGCTGATCGATCTGGTGGCAGATAACTTAGTGATATTTGAAGGACGTCCGGGTCTTGAAGGCTCTGCGACTGCGCCCATTAAGAAAGAGGAGGGTATGAACCGCTTTCTGAAGGCACTTTCAATTACATACAGGCGTGACGAAACAACTGGTAGGCCTCGCGTCAACAAAGAGGGCGGCAGGCTAGACCGTGAACAGAAGGAATCTGGCAACTATTACTACCTGAAGAATTAGTAAATGCCCCATATGCTGAAAACTATGCTATCAAGCATTCTGTCATCAGACGAAATCACACATGTATATTCGGCGTTTGACCAGATAGGTGATATCGTAATCATCAAGATACCTGACAGCCTGTTATCAAAAAGGAAGCTTATAGCTGAGATAATCCTTGCTCATGTTAAAACCGCCAAGGTGGTTTTTGCTCAGGTCTCGCCAGTGAAAGGCGATTATCGCGTCCGCAACCTGGAGTTTGTTGCAGGCGAGAACAGAACAACCACTGAGTACAAGGAGCATGGCTGTAGATTTAGAGTAGATGTCGCCAAAACATATTTTTCACCTCGGCTCTCAACTGAGAGGCTCAGGATCGCAAATATGGTAGGCGAAGATGAAACCATAGTCAATATGTTTGCAGGAGTGGGCACATATTCAATTCTGATGGCAAGAATGAACAAGACATGTAAGGTATATAGCATCGATTCTAATGCTGTTGCTGCAGAATTGTGCGAAGCAAATGCTAAGTTGAACAAAGTACAGGACAGGGTTATTTCAATTCATGGCGATGCTAGTAAGGTAATCAAAGATGAACTTACAGGCCAGGCCAACAGAGTGCTTATGCCTCTTCCTGAGAGAGCTAAAGAGTTTGTTAATTCTGCAGTGCTTGCGCTTAAGAAAAAAGGTATTGTGCATTATTTTGTTCACATCAGGGCCGATAACAAAAAGAGAAGCCAGGAGCTGGGATTACAGGATGCGCATAACGCTTTTGTAAAATATAACCATATTGTGCAGCAGGTTAGAGCTGTAAGGGAAGTAGGTCCACGGATATACCAAATAGTGGCTGATGTTTCAGTGAAAACTAGCCCGGCTTTTCCCCTTCACTTGGCGCAGTAAGCATAGTATATCCTATCCACCCAAGCACCGCCAGAAGGATTGTTACTGCAGCTAATGCGGTAAACTGTAGTATCAACATACTCCATTCTGTTCCTAGTAGAAAATATGCGTAAGCGATAAGCACTGCAATAGATGCAAAAAGAAGGACAGCACCAGCTCCTTTGCTTCCCTTCCTTTTAACATTCCTTTTAACATTCATAGCGGAGAGGCATTTGCAGCATCTTAATAATCTTTTTAGCTTAGCTCTAGTGCCATAAGGTAGGCATCCTCGCCGTCCCTATAATAAGATCGCAATCTGGATTTTATCTCAAAACGCAATTTCTGATACATCTTGATTGCGCTTGTATTGCTGACTCTTACCTCTAGGTATATCTCATCAGCTTTTCTATGCATTACGCCATTGATTCCTTCAACCATCAGTGCCGTGCCAATGCTTTTACCTCTATGCTCTTCTAACACCGCAACAGAAACAACGTGACCTTTCTTAACAAAGCCTAGTTTTCTAAAATTTGAAAACCCAAACTCGATCTTGCACATGATGTAGCCGACTATTTTGTTGTTCAGCTCTGCAAGGATGAATGCCTCTGGAAGCTCTCGCAGAATCGATTCAAAAAAGTAGTCTGAGTAGTGCTCTGGAAGAGCGGTCATGTTAATATCTATCACTGCTTGGAGATCGCTTGCTTCGCAGCGGCGTATAACATAGCCGCCTACTTTTCGCAGAGCTGTTTGCAAAGTAACACTACAACAGCAAAAACACACTATTTAACCTTACATGTGTCCTATGAAAAATAATAATATTTTAATTGGATTAAACCTAAAAGAAATCTCCAGTGACTACTACTACTTTCCTAAACAGCGATTATTCTCGTGTAATTCCAATAGTTTCATCATTCTTTACGTTAAAAGATACACAGGCGAATATCAGGGAAGACTACATTGAGTTTCTGGTAGCTGATACTGATATCAAAGATAAGTTTCCGATCTTGCTCAAAGAATTAAGCAAGATTGGCATGGTCGCTAGTGCCAGAAAGCAGAAATATTTCTCAAGGCTAATGCCTGTCTTGTCATCTGCAATAAGGCTTCAGATAGCGGATGGCATAGTTATCACGGTGTTTAGGATTCAAAAACAAAAGATTAGAGTCAAAAGAAAACTGCCTTTGCATCTCATATTCTTTGCAATTGCCGTCATCTTTGTATTCTATGATGGTTTCATGCGCTCAAACAGTATATTCGCAAAGACCTATGTGAGTGATCCTGTCCTGCTTGCAGGAGCTTACACTATGTCGCTCATGGGTATACTGGGTATACATGAGCTTGGACATATGATAGCTCTCAAGCATTATAATATTAAGGCATCATGGCCATATTTTATACCTGGCGTTCCAGGCTTTATACCGACATTTGGCGCTTTGATAACCCAACAGAGCAATATGCCCAACAGAAATGTCATGTTTGATGTAGGCATTGCTGGACCGGTTGCAGGGTTAATAATAACGATAATTGTATCGATCTATGGCTCTTCTATATCTACCCTGATACCTCTAGACGAGTATCAGACGCTATCTGCAGAAAACCGGCTATTTTCATTCAATACTAGCCTACTCATGATTGCTACTCTCCATATGACCGACAAGGTCGTAGAAAATATGGTTTTAGTAATGTCGCCTCTCCTTTTTGCTGCCTGGATAGGATTTGCACTTACCTCCATTAACCTCGTCCCTGCTTGGCAGCTTGATGGTGGGCACCTTGCTCGGGCTATGTTTGGAGAGCGGTGGCACAGAATTATCACCTATGCGGGCATAGGAGCACTCTTCTTGATGGGATTTTGGCCTATGGCAATACTAGTCCTGTTACTTAGTCGTAGGATACCTGGTAATACTCCCCTAGATGATGTCACATCCCTCTCCCAAAGGCGCAAGATACTCTTTTTCATAACCCTTGGCATTGTCATAGTGACTGCACCCATCCCAGACTCTATCTTGCCTTGGGCTTGAGCAAGGTTATGTCTGCATTTGATAAGATGAGTGTCCTGAAGTTCTTGCCATATTTTTCTTGCAATTTTTGTAAGATATCTTTTGTGCCAGAGTAGGTGGTAAAACCAAGTTTCGTCTTGGCGTAATAATGAGGAAGAGTAGAGGCAAGTCCGATCTCATAATTCAGCCGCAGCTGTTCCATGAATAGCAAATGTTCAAGACCATCAATGTAGGGGCTTAGATGCAGCTGCTCTGGCTTGAGCCGGCCCTCTATGAACATCTGAAGCGCTCCACCCCCAACTCCTTGGCGGGTTTCCGCAAGAAGTATTGCCGTACCACCCTCCTTGACGATATGGATAGAGTTCCAAAGTGAGTTTAACGCACTGGCAAGCGTCGAATGTGTGCTGGCTTCATCGCTTGCACTTATTATGGCACATTTGACCGGCTCAGCCTCAACGGTCGAGATTGACTGAAGCTGTGCAATCGCCTTATCAAAGGCTTCTTTGATGCTTCCGATATGGATTCCCATCACATTGTCAGTGTTAGCCACCAGTTCAATAGATGTCGCCGGCGTGCTCTCAATTGCATAAGTGGCAATCTTGAGGGGACCTCCTTCAACCCCCGGTGCCGGCCTGTTATCCTTTCTTGCCTTGAACGCCTCTGCCATATAGTCCGTAAGTAAGTTACGCACTAGAGTAGTCGGCGCACCTGCGAATCCAAACAGCGGATCGTATGCAACACTTGAAAAAATGATGGTGCTGTGAAACTTGGCCATTCTCTCCTTCAGTGACTGGTAGTTGATGCGATTGATTGAAATCGTTTCGATCCCCGTCAAGTTGGCGCGCAGGGAGCTTTCGATGTTGTGCGGAACATCGATTGTAAATGTGAACCCCTTTGTATGGGCTTCTTCTGCAAGCATCATCATAATCTTGGCTGCAGCCTTTGAGCCAGACAGTCCTAGAAAGAGCATTTTATCGGTTAGGGGCACATCAGATGTTACCGCTGTCTTTAGCTCTTGTTCCTGTAGCGCCTGAAATCTCGAAGAGATCTGGTTTGCCAAGTTTTCAAACTTGATCTCAAGCACCACATCAGTAGTTCCGTACCTTAGCCAAATCTCCGGCATGAAGTCTCTGTAAGTTATGAAGGGTTAAAATAAATCCTTTTTTACATGTAGAATGTGCCAGTACCGCCAATACCACCTAAGGACTTTGTGTTTAGGTTTGCATCCTTTCTACTCAAGAGCAACTCTCTGAGGTTTGGAGTCTTCACTCTTGCAAGCGGCAAGCAGAGCGCCTATTACATAGACCTGCGAGTGTTGCCTAGCTTCCCGGGATATTTTCGGCTGGGGATAGGTGCATTGAAAGACCTGGTGGTGGAAAAGCTAGGCCAGTTTGATGCCTTTGCCTCTGTGCCCACCTCTGGGCTTATGTTTGGCTCTGTCCTAGCATATGAAATGAACAAACCCTTCATTTATGTCAGAAAGGAACCTAAAGACTATGGCACCAACAAAATGATTGAAGGCTTCTTAGAGCAGGGTTCAAAAGTTATCATTGTAGACGATGTTGCAACGACTGGCAGTTCTCTTAGCAGCGCTGTCGAAATAATACGGGCTAACGGCGGTATTGTAGAAGACGCAGTGGCGCTCGTAGACCGATACGAGGGTGCGGAAGATAGATTAAAAAAGATGGGAATAAAACTGAGCGCAGTGACCACCATCAACGACATTGTAAACGCTCTGTACAAAGCCAGCTTAATAGATGGAAATGCGCTTGAATCAGTACTGAAACAAATGGTTACTCGGGGAGAGTATGAAATAGAGTAACTACCCCTCATAGATCATTAAGTTCTTCTCTTCTAAGAGTGTGTGTAGGTTGTGCACGGCTCGATATACTTCACTTTCTTTCTTGGCACCAGTACACACCAGCTTGCCGGACGCGAACAACAGTATGACAGTCTTGGGATCCAACATTCTGTGAATAAGACCTGGGAACTGCTCGGGCTCATACATACTCCTCGGCAGCACTCTTGCAGCAAGTTCTAAGTGGATCTTACCTCCAAGGCTTGCTGACGCCACTATATTTTGGATCTCAATTTGGGGCTCATGCTCAAGTGGTATTCCTCCTTTTTTAAGCTTTAAAACAACACTCTTGACAGCCTGAATTGCCATCTTTTCAGACTTGGCGCCTGTGCACACCATCTTGCCAGAGCTAAATATCAAAGTCGCAGTCTTAGGTGATCTTAGCCTAAAAACCAAGCCTGGGAACTGGTCAGGATGATACTCCACATCTGGAAATATCTGAGTAATGAGGTTGAGATTGACAGTTTGATTTACTGTAGCAGAAGCTACTACGTTCTCGATGCTTACAATTGGCTTGGTCTGCGGCATATGCGCCTTTATAAAGGCGCTATATATATACCTGCTTGCTACAATTTTCAAGTAAAAAATGACATATCAATGAAGTCTAGATTTTATCTTCTTCAAAGACGTGAAAGTTTCTGTCTGCTAGTGATTATTCTCCGATTACCTTTACTAGCACCCGTTTTTGTCGTCGGCCGTCAAACTCCCCATAGAATATTTGTTCCCACGGTCCAAAATCAAGCTTGCCTTTTGTTATCGCTACTACCACCTCGCGTCCCATTATCTGTCGCTTCAAATGAGCATCAGCGTTATCCTCTCCTGTACGATTGTGCATGTAGTTTTCCGGAGAATAGGGCACAAGCTTCTCAAGCCATCTATCAAAATCCTGATGCAATCCGTTTTCATCATCATTGATAAAGACACTAGCAGAGATGTGCATTGCGTTGACAAGACAGAGGCCATCTTTGATGCCACTTTCTGTCACTATGTTTGTAACCTGTGGTGTAATGTTAATAAATGCGCGCCTAGTTGACGTGTTAAACATAAGGTATTCAGTCTTAGACTTCATGTCGGCGGCTTGTCAGAGCTATCGGTTGCAGCAGATGTCGTATTCTTGTCACCGTTGTTCTTTTTGCCAAGCCTGTTAAAGAACAAGATTGCAAGGATGATCGCAATTATGATATAGTTGACAGGTGGGCTGATCACTTTTGTTATTATACCGATGCCGGGTATGACATAAATTACTTTACCAATGTAATCGTCCTGCCTAATGGGATAGTCAGTACCTGGTATCGATGCGGGATTGGCATCTCCTCTAGTTCTAACCATCCTTTCGCCGTCGCCTCCCACATCAATGTCAACGATACGGTGGACTATGACCCTGTCACCGCCTTCAGGCCTATTGAATACTATGATGTCACCGATTTTGAGATCATCCCACGATCCGCCATCTCTTACAACAAGAACGTCATTGACTTGGAGCACAGGCACCATGCTACCGCTTGAGACAACGTAAAATGGGTTAGCCCCAAACGCGAACCAAATGCCAAGCCAGACTATAAGAACCCCGATGCCAATGATTATAACATCCTTAATGGCAACGGGCAGCCTAGACTTATCCTTATCTAGCAATGGAGAAAGTAATCATGCCACTCGTTAGATAAACTTTTACACTCTAACGCATGTCAAACTCTTCCATTATTGACATACGAAGACGTGGCATCTCAGACATCATTATCGATAAAATATCTATTATCTCATCCTTGTCTGGCTGCCTCCCATTCCTATTCCCAAAATGTGCAATAAAATTGCCCATAACCATGCCAGAGAGAAGGCCATATGCAAAATCCTCAATATTGCCCTGATTTGGCATCATCTTGCGGGCAAGTCCTACTGGCATCTTTGGATCGCGGGTAGCTGCCTTGATAAGCGATTCTAGCTCTTTCCTATCGCTGTCTGTCAAGCCCATTACGTAGGTATCACTATGCATGTTAGTTTAATAATGCTAACATTTTTTATCAGCTAATTGTGGTAGGTTCTTAAAATGGAAAATAACACCTGCTCAGTAGTACTATTGGAACTTGGTATAGCTGCATTTGACCAAGCTGGTAGCCTCATAGCATCAAAAAAATTCGATAACGCTATCCGGTCTTATAGGCTGCTCAGGAGCGGCGTGAACCTTGACGAAATAAGAGAGTTTATTGAAAGATTGCGTTCGTTTGAGCCTGTATCAACAAATGATGCAAGCATTGTTTCTGTATTAAGACAGGCTGGCTTGAATAGTCAGCTGATGCCAGAGGACCAACAACAGAATATCCAAAACAGCAAGCCCGCTCTTATGGTAAAGGCTGACTTTGCCGACAATGAACAAGATGCGATGCAAGCACTCCGAGAGTTTGCAATAAACCTATCCTCATCAAGAGTAAAGGAGGCATCTGAGAAGCTTGACCTTCATATCATTCAGTCCATCAACGCACTAGACGAACTTGACAAGATAATCAATACGGTAGGAGCAAGAATGAGAGAATGGTATGGGCTCCACTTCCCAGAACTTGACAATCTTGTCTCAAGTCTTGTTGTGTACTCTCAGATAGTGAGCAAAGCAGGTCTGCGAGACAATATCATTGTAGAAGTTTTACAAAGCATTGGCTTACCTGAGAAAAAGATCGAAGTTATACTTGATGCAGCAAAGCGCAGTAA
>JBKPEN010000019.1:0-4234 GCA_046728425.1 Thermoproteota archaeon | reverse complement strand
TTGGCAACATTGTTACAATAGAGCAGGCGCTGAAAACCTGGAGAGCAAACCCTCTCCGGCTCTACTGCTTATCAGCGCACTATTCAAAGCCTCTTGATTATGCTGACGAATTGCTAAAGGAGTCGCTCCAAAGGTGGCGCCAGATAGAGACATGTGCCTATGAACTGCAGCTTGCAGTCGGCACGGGCGGCGAAATTGATTCTGTGGACAGGATATGTGATGAATCGATGCGAGCTTTTGAAGCTGCGATGGACGAGGACATGAATACATCGCTTGCAGTTGCAGAGTTAGTGAAGCTTGTAGCAAAGCTCAATAGGTATATCGCAGCAGACAATCTAACAAAAGATATGGCTAATAGCGCATTGCCAACTCTTAACAAGATAATGGATACTCTCGGACTGAAAATTGTAGAAGCTAGCGACAAAGAAAGGAAAGAAATTCAGGAAATAGTGGTACAACGCAACAAGCTGCGGGCTGAGAAAAAATTCAAAGAGGCAGATGAAATCCGCAAAAAGCTATTAGAGCGCTCTGTTGAGCTATTAGATCACAAGGGACGTACAGTGTGGGTCAAGAGAGAAAAGACCGAATAGTACAAATTTAAATTTAATTTATTCACGCGATTATTCAAACTAATTAGCTAGTCAAGCCTTCTTCCAGTGCAGCGATGATGATGACAATAGTAATGATACGAAATCATATATGATGTGATCCAGCCTCAACCCTTGAGGTGTAGTAACAATGGCAGATATTCTAGTTGATGTACATTCTCTCTCTTCTAATTGCAATTTAAAATTGGAGAAAAGATTCTTAGCAGATTCATCTCCGCAATGTTCTATAGAATATCGGCAACGATAAGGGAAAATTTCAAAATGAGACTGGCGATATCTGGGTTCTTGGCACAGTCTTAAGCAATGTTCTTAGAACACTTACATCAACGGTCAGCCAAAAAGTAAGGTGAAAGCATATTTATTAAAGTGCTGCAGTTTTTACAAAAAAGATACAATCAGTCTCTAGCTTTTTCCTCTCTAATCTTTTCCAAATCTTTTTGCAATAATTCAATGGTTTTAGGTATTTCTTTTTCTGCACAATCTATGCATATCTGTTGCAGAGAAAGTGGGTAGGTGAAGTATTTCTCATTTAGTGCAATATCGCGCTTGCATGATACACATTTTTTCATCTTGTAAGGGTCAGTATTTTTGATGATCAAACCTCGAACACTTCGCCTTGGCCGGGTGCATGCGCCTCATAGCCATACTTTTCCTTTATCTCTTCAGCAAACTTGACGCATGATGGGCCATCGCCATGTACAGTCAGCACCTTTGGGTTGCCTTTGACACGATCCAAGATTTCAAAAAGCTCACTCCTGCTATTGTGGCCAGAAAATTCAAAGCGCTTAACATCAGCGTAGCATTTTCTTATCTTGCCATCAATGTTGGCAACACGCTTTTCCAGAAGCATTCTGCCAGGTGTCCCTTCACCTTGGTATGATACAATCGCAATACCATTTTTCTCGCTGTTTGCTATCTGCTGCGTGTAAAATATTGCAGAGCCTCCGACCAGCATGCCTGCCGGCGAAATTATGAGGCATGGCTCCTCTACTACCTTGCGCCTCCTGCTCCAGCCCTGTATCCACTCAGCCTCACCTATGGCTCGTCTGAACATTTCTGCATCCTTGAGGAATGTAGGATGGCGGCCCATTATTTGATTTGCCTTAAGAGCCATGCCGTCCATCACCACCTTGTGCTTGAAATTGTATGCCTTGAGCACAGTTGCTATTTCCTGTGCACGCTCGACTGAAAAGGATGGGACAAAAAGAGTCCCGCCGCGCTCTATTACTTCGTACGCAAATTCAATGAGCTCCTTTTCCGCCTCTTCGCGAGGTTGCTGTTCTGACTGCGAATAGGTGCTCTCTATTATCATCAGATCAATTTCGCCAAATTCAAGGTCTGCAGGTCGCAAAAGCTTTGAACCACGGGTATTGATGTCGCCACTATAAAACACTTTCTTGCCTTCATGTTCTACTACAATGCTTGCACCACCTACTACATGACCTGATTCATGCAGTGTCACCTTGGCATTATTTACTGTATAGGGTTCTCTATATTGCAAATTCTTGGAGCTCCTAAGCATCGTCATGACATCAATGTATTCAAATGGTAAATAGAATCCTGAGAGCTTAATCATATCTTCAATAAGCAATTCCGAAAGCTCAAAAGTTGGAAGAGTGCCGAGTGCAGGAATACTTGTTGAGCCAGACAGGTACAGGGAAGGAACAAACCCAGAGTGATCAAGATGTGCATGAGTGATGACCACAGCATCAACCTCCTTGGGCTTGACGTGCATTGGGAAGATGGGCTCACGCTTGAGCAGGACGCCATAGTCCATCAGTATGTTGGTATGGTCACAGTTGACTAGAAATGCTGAGCGGCCAACCTCCTTCGCCGCTCCCAAAACCTTAACTTTCAATTTATTGTTACTACAGAGCTGTCGGCAATACGCACTTTAAAGCTTGCTAATTCCATTGCACCTGCCACATTGGTTCTAGCATTGCAGGATTTTCCAGCTTTTGCAGATAGCCATATCCACATTCATCAAGTATGGATTCAAAGTCATATTTATTATCAATAGATGATGATTCTTTTTCAACTTGCATTTTGAGCGCTATCTTGACGCTTAGGACTTTTTGTGGCTTTGAATACACATACCAAAGGTTATGCGCTCCTCGCATCTTTGCAAGATCGGTTCGCCTGCTGTCTGGCATTTTTGTATAATACCTGTTCATGATCTCTATATTGACATCCTCCCATGACGGCGTTCTCCACCATGCCACTCTCTGGAAGCCATGACCGTCAAATTCAGCCTCCAAGCTAATGCCCTGATCAAGTGTCGTGATAATAACATCGGTACTACGCGCAATTGGATCTCGAAAGTCCTGGCCCGGCTCCATCCAACCCACGAAAATAAGGTCGTATTTTTTGTCTATCCAATGCGCATCGGCAATGCTAATGTAATCTGGCTTTATGATGCCCAGACCATAAAAAATCCCGGCTTCCTTTTCAATTCCTTCAGCGCTTGGAATAAACTTCCGTACCTGCTTTAGGAAATCTCCGTAGCCACATCCTACATCGAGGTATTTTGGATTACTTGAGATTGCCTTTGCAACAGCGACGGTACGGAGTACATCGACTTTCCTATATGCAAAGTAAGAGCCTTTAAAAAAAGGAAAGATGTAGCGCGCATGATTTGATGACAATGTCTTTGCTTCAAATTGCGCTAGCTCATGCCTGGCCTTGCGCAGCTCTTCAAGGTTAAATGGCATTTAGTCAAACTTCACTTCCCATAGTTTCCTATCTTTTGCAAGTCCTGGCAACTCCTCCATGTAATGAAAGCCGCATTCATCAAGGATAGACTCAAAATCAAACCTATCATTTGGATCTTCTAATTTTTTCAGCCACCATTGCAAGCCTGACTTGATCTTGACGGTAAATTCTGGCTTTGCATAGACGTACCAAAAGTTGTGTGCAGTGCGCAATTTTACTAACTGCTCCTTCTTGCCTAAGTCAAGTGAGGGCGTATAGTAACGGTTCATGAGCTCTCCGTTTACATCTATCCATGATGGCGTTCTCCACCAAGCCACCCTTTGGAAGCCAAATTCTTCATATTCGCAGGCAGAGTTTATGCCACATTGGCCACCAGTATCAAAGGTTGTAATGACACAATTGGCGCATTTGGACACGAACCTACGAAAGTCCTGCCCGGGCTCCATCCAGCCAACAAACGCTACGTCAACTGACTCAGACAATTCCTCAGTGGACATCAGGCTAATGTAATCAGGCTTTGAAATCTGAAATGCATAAAAGATACTTGCGTCTTTTTCTATCCCCCTTGCATTCGGCAACAGCTGTCGCACTTTATCGAGAAAGTCGCCGTAGCCGCACCCGATATCGACATAGTTTGGATTAGCAGAAATTGCCTTTGCAATCTCTACAGTCCGAAGTACATCTACTTTACGGTATGCGAAATATGAACCCTCAAAAAAGGGGAAGATGTAGCGCGCATGATGGAGAGGCGGGTTGCAATCCAGAAACTGCCGGTAGGCTCTATACGCACTATGCAGCTCATGAATTGCGAAGGGCACAAGCTTGCTCTTTTTTCTCAATCCTTATATTTCTAATGGGTTGCGATAAGAGATCGCGATTGCTGCTCTATAACGGTGTTTTGCAACAACCGAAAA
>JBKPEN010000203.1:0-2239 GCA_046728425.1 Thermoproteota archaeon | reverse complement strand
GGTACAAGGTCTGTCAATTATCTGACCCTGACCTTGGCATGTTCTACAAGGCTCCATTGTAACAATTGTTGAAAACCTATTTTGACTATATACGCGCCTTGTCTGACCCTGTCCATCACATACCGTGCACTTGCGTGGTTTGGTCCCCGGTGCAGCTCCACTGCCGCCACACTCTTTGCACCTATCAAAACGCGGTACCTCGACTTCTTCTTTCTTTCCCTTGAGCACATCTTCAAGTGTGAGTTCCATATCGTATACAATGTCTCGGCCTCTACGTCTACTGCTGCTGCCGCCACCGCCACCAAAGCCAAAGTTGAAGAGGTCGTCGCCGAAAAAGCCACCACCACCTCGGCGGCCAAATATCTGATCAAATATGTCGCGAAATCCTCCAAAGCCTGCATCTCGGAATATTTCTTCAAAGTTGGCTTCAGACCCTCTGAATGCTTCCTCAGCGCCTACATGACCATAGATGTCGTAACGTTTACGCTTTTCATCGTCAGAAAGCACTGCATACGCTTCAGATAACTCTTTGAACTTTTCTTCTGCAGTTGGGTCCTTGTTTCTATCCGGATGGTATTGCAATGCAAGCTTGCGGTATGCATTCTTGATTTCCTCCTTGCTAGCATTCTTTTGAACTCCTAGAACCTCATAATAGTCCCGCTTGCTACTCATTGCAGATCTTTATCCTCTATTATTTTAGACAAGTGCCTTCCAAATATTGTTATGGCGAGGGGTTTGGCCCAGCCGCAGTCCCTGTTGGCTCAGCCGTACTTCCTGTTGGCCCGCCCCCAGCAAAGTCGGATCCTGCTGCCCCGGCCTGCGCTGATGAGGCACCAGCCGCGCTTTGGTACGCCTGCGTACTTATTTCTCCCAAGACGTTCTTCAGCTCCTGTATCTTAGTCCTGATATTTTCAATGTTATTGCCTGCAATAGCATCACGGATTTCCTGCGTTAGTTTATTCACTTTTTCTACTTGATCTGGACTTACCTTGTCCTTGAGATCCTGCTTCACCAGCTTGTCAGCGGCGTAAATGAGGTTGTCTGCTTCGTTCCTTATCTCTGCCTCTTCCTTTTTCTTCTTGTCGGCTTCAGAGAATTGCTCTGAATCTTTCTTTAGCCTTTCAATTTCATCCTTGGATAGTTTGTTGTTTGCAGTTATTGTGATCTTTGCTTCTTTTTGTGTAGCCAAGTCTTTTGCTGTGACATTTAATATGCCATTTGCATCGATGTCAAATGTAACTTCAATCTGGGGCACGCCCCTTGGAGCCGGCGGAATGCCAGATAGGTTAAACATGCCAAGTGAGACACAGTCAGCTGCCATCGATCGCTCGCCTTGCACAATATGTATTGTTACCGCAGTCTGGTAGTCTGCAGCCGTAGTGAAGACCTTGCTTTTCTTTGTTGGAATTGTAGTGTTGCGTTCAATGAGCGGTTCCTTTATTCCGCCAAGTACTTCTACGCCTAATGTGAGAGGCGTTACATCAACTAACAGTATATCCGTTGAAACGTCTCCTGCTATGACTGCACCTTGGACTGCCGCGCCCATTGCCACAGCCTCCATTGGATCAATCCCACGTTCAGGTTCCTTGCCCATAACTGACTCTACAAACTGCCTCACCATGGGCATCCTTGTAGGGCCACCAATCAAGATGATCTTGTCAATGTCTGCAGGTGTCATCTTGGCATCCTGCAACGCCTGCATCATAGGCTGTCTACAGCGCTCAATTATAGGCCGGAGCAGTTCCTCAAGCTTTGCCCTTGTCAGCTGTAGTACTAGGTTCTTTGGCCCTGAAGATGGGTCATATGCCAAGAAAGGCAGATTGACTTCTGTAGTAACAACATTTGAGAGTTCTATCTTGGCCTTCTCTGCAGCCTCTCTGATCCTCATCATTGCAGCCCTGTCGTTTCTAACATCAAGGCCAGATTGATTACGGAACTCCTGTACTACATATTCGACAAGTGTATTATCCATATCTGTGCCACCAAGCTGCGTGTCACCTGAGGTGGATCTGACTTGGAACACGCCACCTCCCATCTCCATTATCGTGACATCAAGTGTTCCTCCTCCAAGATCAAAGACCATTATCTTGAGGTCCTTGTTTGCCTTATCAAGCCCATAGGCAAGTGATGCCGCAGTGGGTTCATTAATTATCCTTACTACTTGAAGACCTGCAATTTCTCCAGCGTCCTTAGTCGCCTGGCGTTGATTATCGTTGAAGTATGCCGGCACTGTAATGAC
>JBKPEN010000015.1:0-1616 GCA_046728425.1 Thermoproteota archaeon | reverse complement strand
ACATGGAGCGCTACCATGAATCCTTTGGTGGCGAACATATTCTTCCAATCTGCTGGATAAGGGACATGAGCTGGAGTAAAATCAAGAGGAATAACCTCATGGGGTGCTCTTTTCTGAGGATCCTTGTTCTTCCACAGATAGCCGATGTAACCGGGGCTTGTTTCTTCTCTTTTCTTCTTTGGCTTGATCACCAAATCCATTATCGATGGATCATGTGTCCTGCCCACAACTACAAAAGTTGTACCACCATACCTTTTGGTCGCTGCCACTCTTTGCTCCACGGCCCTTGCGCTGGCCCGCCGCTTATTGAAAAAGCCAACTACGTGTACTTGCAAGATAGTTCTGTCTGGTTTGTAGCCAAACAGTCTTAGGTACTCTAGAACCTCCTCCCGGCGATTTGAGGGAACCTGCTCTGCCACTATATCCTCAGCTTTGGAAATAGTTGATGCCGTCTGACCTCTTTTCTTTCGCTTATTGTCGGTTAGAGACATCTGTGCCGGGTTGCTCTGCATTGTATAAGTAACTTGATGATAAATTAGCTATATGATTCAAACCAGAGCATATAAAAAAATTTAGTTTGAATGTGTAAATCAGATGGCTGCCTCTATCAGTTTTTTAGAATCTTCCAATAAAGGGACTATCCATTCTATATTACCCCAATATTGTCAGATTATATTGTGGTGGCAATAATGCAATATGAATAGCGGCTTGTTATCACCAGTCAGAGACTTTAACGCGGTCCAGGCACGGGTGAGGCAGACTCTTGATAGGGGCGTGCAGATAGACCTTTCCACAGAGTCCTGCAAGCGTTTCCTCAGGCGAAAAGTTAACCAAAAGGTGGGGGTCGTGATACTATATGTAGACATTGATGGTTCGACTAAGATGAGCATGACACTGCCCCCTGACAAGTTTGCGACGATATTGCATGTGTTTTCACAGGAGATGAGCCTTGTAACCTCTGAGTATGGTGGCTATGTGCTAAAATATGTAGGCGATGCAATCATCGCCCTTTTTCCTGCAGAATATGATAGTGACCAAGCATCCAAGAATGCAGTAGATTGTGCAAAAGACATGCGGAGGATAATTAAAGAATGTATCAATCCCGAGCTAATCGTCCGAGGGCTTCCACAGCTAACAGTAAAAATGTCGATCGATTACGGCGATGTGCAAGTTGTCCTCTATGGCAAGAGTATAGATCGTTCTCATATTGACATAGTAGGATCAAGCATCAGTATGGCTGCAAAAATGATACCACTTGCGAAGACTTGGCAGGTACTGATTGGCCAGTCAATGTACGAAAATCTAGAGAGCAAGCAAAATCTTATAGAAATGAATGTTGATTCTGCGAGGTGGACCTACATTGATGAAAAGACTGGAGGAAGCTACAAGTTGTATACGTTAAGATAAGCTCTCTGTATTAAGAGCTGGTTGAAACAATGTTCATTCTTTTACATATCATGTGGACAACTATTTGCGATTAGAATGATTGCTACAACAATAGCATATCATACCATAATAATAATCATCATCAACATCAGTGTCCTCAAACAAGAGTAGAGAGAGAAAAATGTCAGTTAAAAAGTAAGTCAATCTTACAAGCAATTAGTCTTATGAAG
>JBKPEN010000112.1:0-3092 GCA_046728425.1 Thermoproteota archaeon | reverse complement strand
TATACCAGAGATGTCGGTCGAGGAGTAGCAAGAATCGACTACGACTCTATGGATTCGCTGGGTGCATCAACTGGAGATGTTATTGAAATCAGAGGGAAGCGCAGGACGGTTGCCAAATGTCTACCGCTTTATCCTTCTGATGAGGGCAAGGGCATTATCAGGGTAGATGGTCTTGTCAGGAATAATGCTGGCATTGCAATAGGCGATACTGTGATTGTCAAGAAGATAAAGGCAGTTCCAGCTGAAAAAGTCATTGTGGCACCTCTTGAGGCCATACCTCCAATAGACGAGCGCTATCTGGCAGATGCTCTTGAAAGCGTGCCCCTAATTAAGGGGGATAACGTGATGGTTCCATATTTTGGCGGCAGACTGACATTTCAAGTAATTGGTGTCACGCCTGCTGCAGATGCTGTTCTAGTCACACAGAAGACAATATTCCACATAGCTGAAAAGGGTGAGACTCTCAGAGGAGTCCCGCAGGTAACGTACGAGGATATTGGTGGACTAAAAGAGGAGATCCAAAAAGTTCGAGAAATGATCGAGCTTCCACTCAGGCACCCAGAGATATTTGAGAAACTAGGCATAGAAGCGCCAAAAGGAGTATTATTGTATGGCCCTCCAGGCACAGGTAAGACACTTCTGGCCAAGGCTGTTGCAAACGAAAGCAATGCACACTTTATCAGCATCTCGGGACCTGAAATCATGAGCAAATTCTATGGAGAGTCTGAAGCTAGACTGAGAGAGATATTCAAAGAAGCAAAGGAAAAGGCGCCATCAATTATATTTATAGACGAGATCGACTCTATTGCTCCAAAACGCGAAGAGGTCACAGGTGAAGTAGAAAGAAGAGTCGTGTCACAGCTGCTGTCGCTAATGGACGGCCTTGAAGCAAGGGGAAAAGTCATTGTCATTGCAGCCACAAACAGACCAAATGCAATCGACCCAGCTCTAAGAAGACCCGGTAGGTTTGATAGAGAAATTGAGATTAAAGTTCCAGATAAGCGCGGCAGGCTAGAGATACTGCAGATACATACGCGCAATATGCCACTTGATACCGACGTAGATCAAGATAGGGTCGCAGCAGTGACGCATGGATTTGTTGGCGCAGACCTAGAATATCTCTGCAAAGAGGCAGCAATGAAGTGTTTGAGGAGGGTACTACCAGAGCTTAATCTTGAAGATGAAAAGCTCTCGCCAGAAGTGCTCAACAAGCTGATAGTCACCATGAATGACTTTGAAAATGCAATCAAGGAGGTGATGCCATCTGCCATGAGAGAAGTATACCTTGAGTCGCCAGACATCCCGTGGTCTGCAATTGGAGGCTTAGAAGAGGTAAAGCGTGAGCTTCAGGAGGCAGTTGAGTGGCCGCTGAGGTATCCTGATCTATATGCAAAGCTAGGACACACCATGCCAAAAGGCGTTCTTATGCATGGACCATCAGGAACCGGCAAGACATTACTTGCAAAGGCAGTAGCGACAGAGTCTGAAGCTAACTTTATCAGTGTAAGAGGGCCCGAGCTACTGAGTAAGTGGGTCGGCGAGTCAGAGCGCGGCATCAGAGAAATATTTAGAAGAGCAAGACAGGCAGCTCCATGCGTTGTGTTCTTTGATGAAGTAGATTCAATTGCTCCTACAAGAGGTATGGGAGGAGACAGCATGGTAACAGAACGAGTCGTGTCACAGCTCCTAACAGAGCTTGACGGCATACAAGCGCTTTCAGGCGTGGTGGTGATCGCTGCGACCAACAGAGCAGATATGATTGACCCAGCGCTTTTGCGTCCTGGCAGGTTCGACAAGATAGTGTTTGTACCGATGCCAGACAAAGTAGCAAGACAAAGAATACTAGAGATACATGCAAAAGACAAACCTATGGGGCCAGATGTGGACTTTGCCAAGATCTCAGAGATTACTGAAGGTTTTAGTGGAGCAGACACAAGTGCAGTAGCAAATACGGCAGTCTCACTTGTGCTACATGAATATCTAGCAAAGTACCCAACGCCGGAAGAAGCAGCCAAGCATGCGTCAGAAGCACACGTGATGTTGCGCCATTTTGAAGAAGCCGTAAGGAAGATCAAGACACAGAGAGAAGGCAAGCCTACAGAAAAGGCAGTTCCATACTACCGTTAAGTAAAGCCAATACATCTCTTCTTCTTTCTCTTTTTCGTTGTATATTTCTAAAAATTTATTTCCAAAACACACAGAGAGAAAGAACTCTCTTGCCAGGGGCAAATGTTTTTAAGTTATTGGTTTTATGATACACGTAACTAAAAGAAATTGGTTGAAAATTCTCAAATCCAACTCGTAGAAAAACCAACAACAGTTAATCTAAATCGCTTTGTTAAGCCCGTTGACATTAACAAGCTGGTCGCACAGTATGGCACACCACTTTATCTGATTGATGAGAATACACTTCATGCAAAAGCAAAAGAGCTGCACAAGGCATATTCAAAGTTCAACGGTCAGGTCAAAGTAGCATACTCAATCAAGGCCAACTTTACACCTGCAGTAGTCAAAGCGTTCATGAAGGACGGCATAGCATTTGACCTAACATCTCTTGGCGAGCTCTACTTCATCAAGCGGTGCAAGGCAGACCCGGAGAATGTAATCTATACAAGTGTCACAGAAGAGCTAGAAGAATACATCGAAGTGCTACAAAGTGGTGTTAGAAGGATTGTTGTCAGTTCTTTTAATGGGATGACAAACTTATCCAAGGCTGCGAGCAAGGTAGGGGGAGGAGCACCACTGACAATGATACGTGTGAACCCTGAAGTGAGTGTCAAGGCAGAAGTTCGCGCCTCATATAGAAACAGCAAGTTTGGAGTACCATTCAACGGCGGAACTATAGACAGCGCAGCTAAGATGATCAAGCATTTGATGGGAAGCGACCTCTTAAAATTCGAAGGCTTTCATTTTCACCTAGGATCTCAAATCACCGACTTTTCATGTTATACTCATGCGCTGGACAAAATGGATGCATTCATAATCAAAATGAAGAAAGAAAATCCTGCTTTTCAGGTCAATACATTTGACATTGGTGGCGGAACGCCAATATTCTACAATGACCCTGTGCCAACTCCAGCGCAGATGGCTGA
>JBKPEN010000051.1:0-3477 GCA_046728425.1 Thermoproteota archaeon | reverse complement strand
TGCAATTGGAAGGCGGGTTCGTCAGGCCGTGAAGTGATATCACTTGAAAAGGGATTCTTGCTAATCTTTGAATATGAGGGGGAACTAAAAAGGTTTCTGCAACGTAGGACTTGACGACTGGGCCGCTGGCAATCCGGCGGCAGAGGATTCAACTTGCTCTATTCTATACCCCGGATATGTGCAAGGTTACGGTTTGCGGCCTTTTCGTATGTATTAATATGGGTTAGTTTAAACCTGGCTGAGACAGCCAGGCGTGGGAATCACTATACGCCGAATTCTTTATAGCATTGCGATGTTCTCTTTTTGTTATCCATCTGAGTATGGTATTCGATAAACGAGTTCTAACAGTAGCGCGGATCATCACTGCAGCAATAATCCTTTTAGTGACATATACGCAGAATCCTGCATACGCCCTCAATGGAGACGTTAATGTTCCAAATAATGCATCTCCTTCAGATCAGCTTGCATTGCAAGGACAAGCTCAATCTAATGCTACTTCCGCCGATCAAAAAAGACAAGTTACCTTGACCATTATTGTTGATGACCAGGGTGATCCGCCAAGACTTATGAATATGCTACTCGAACCCGCTCTAAAGGAATTGAGTATTCGGCACCCAGATCTGGAGATACATCTCGATTATCGGCCTATACCGTATCTGAATCTACATGAAGAGTTTTCAAATGCAATGGCTAACCAAACTGCAGTTGATATAATGACTGTCGATCACATCTGGCTTGGAGAGTTTGTCGAAAACGGCTTCCTCACAGATCTGACCGATCGTGCCCAAAGTTGGGGTCGGCAAGATGACTGGTATCCGGCTAACTGGGCTGGTGGCATTTATAATGGTAAAGTATACGGAATATGGACAGTCACTGACGTTAGAGGAATGTGGTACTGGAAAGATCTGTTGGAGGCTGCCGATGTTGATCCTAACTCTTTAAAGACATGGGATGGATGGATCTCCTCAATAAAAAAGCTCGATACTGCTTTAAGCCCCCAAGGTATAGAAGGTGTTCATCTAGTCGGAGCTGGCTTCATCCTAGAATTTTATCCGTATTTATGGATGCAAGGGGGAGAAATAATCAAGCAAAAGGAGGGGCATCCGACGAGAGGTACTTATTGGTTTCCTGCCTTTAATGGCACAGAAGGAGTCAGAGCTCTTTCTTTTATCAAAGAACAAATTGATGCAGGAGCGGAGCCACAAAAAGAGCATTTTTGGGGCAGGGAATTTCTCGATAGGAAATTTGCTGTTATGTTAGAAGCATTACAGAACCATGTACATTTGAACACCACCGAACAGAAGGACGCTTTTGAGCAGCAAGTCGGATTCTTTCCAATGTTTCCTGTACCAAGTTTGAACAACACTAGTTCAACACTGCTAGGTGGATGGCTACTTAGTGTTCCTCAAACATCCACAAATAAGGATTTGGCGTGGGAATTGATTACTATAATAGAGGAACCTGAGATTATGGCTCCTTTTCACGCAAAATATGGTTTGCTGCCTACGCAGATTCCCATAGGTAATGGACCTTATGCTGAAGATTTGGATAATACAATCCCATATTTTGACGAATTGATTTCTATGTTATCAATTGCGCGTGCTAGACCAAACATTCCAGAATATCCAGAGATAGCTGAGAATTTATTACAAGCAATCAATCAAGTTTACAATGGTACTAGGCAGCCTAAGGAAGCACTCGACGAAGCTGCAGCCAAGTCTGCGGAGGCTCTTGGATGGTAAGGAACATATTTTTTGGAAGAGAGAAGGAGGAGTCATTCTCATAATTTCAACTATCAAATCTTCAAACGGGTTGTTGTTTTTCATACAAACTGCCCTTGTGGTAGATCTCAGAGGACCGCCTTTGAAAGACAGAGAGAACTTCAATTACAGTCCACAAGGGAGATCGCGCGGCACATAGAATCCGATGTTACCTTGGTCTTGTCTATGGTAAATGTGGGCCCAGAGGGACTCGGCAGAAAAAACTTCAGAAATTAGACCCGATCGGCTATATTTCAATATCAACTCCTTAATTGCTCGATTTATTACTAGGAATTAAGGTACAGATGTATGAGAGAAAAATGCTTAGAATACTTAAGGCAGATAAAGTAAATCAGATATTTACTTTAGAAATAAGTGAAAAGGATCTCAGAAATGTAATAGAGGCAGTTGACAACATGGTAGAGAAGCAACAAAAAACGCTCTTAGAAAATCTTCCTTCTGAAGATCAAGTTAGACAGAAACTGGATGACTATAAAGCGTTAAAAGAAGAGCTTCGGAAGATTTGGGAAACATTGGTTCAGTGAAATATCGGACTATTGATGCTGCTGTAATGGGGTTAATCTTCCTATCCGTAGTTTTACCTCTTATCATGGCTAATACTTGTAATGTTTAAACAAAATCAATATAAGGACAGAATGGATTACGACAGATCTACTTGCCATTAGCAAGCCCTGGCTAAAAATGCGTCCACATCTCCTTCACTTTCTAGCCTAACATGGAAGCTTACGACTTTTGTTTAGGTGCCACGTGTATCTTGCTGTAGGGGCAGAGGGACTCGGCAGAAAAAACTTCAAAAGATAGACCCAATGGTCAGATAGTGGCCGCACACAATGACAATCGGTGTTAAGTCTAGTTATCTTAAATATATGTAATAGTTATAGATTGCTACTGCACAGGTATAGTGGGACGCAGATGAAAATTTATTCTAGTCTAAAACAAGATCTGCATCATTATTGGAATGTTTAATAGGAAAATATTATTCTCTTTTTGCCGGATGTAGACATCATATATGCCTTCCTTCTCACTTGCTAGCCATAATGTGTTCGATCAATATCCTTAGCAGCCTTTTCCATTAGGAGGGCATTACAGCGTTTCTGAAACAATGATTGAACAGAGTCATCAGAACCGCATACATTTTCTCAATTATTATTATCTTCCTGCACCAGGTAGACCCAATACTTTAGTTGGCGATCGATAGTTGCTTTCCATCACAATCCCTTCGTTTGTCATAACCTTGACGCTAGAGGTGTTGGTTTCAGGTTCTGGATAGAAATAGTACGACTCCCCTGGTTCCAAGAATGGCTTCTTCTGAACATCGTTTGTGCCAAGGTCAACTATTATTCCAGTTAACTGTTGTGTGCCAACATTGGTCATCCTTATCCTATATTGAACGCCTACATCTGTAACGTCCCTTGTGGGATCGATTTCAAGAGCATAGGGCGATCTGTTAGCCTGCTGGTATGCAACATAGACTGCGATGGCAACAGCTGCAGCAATTGCGACAGCAAGTACTCCCCGACGCATATGATGGTGTGTCTTACTTATACAAAGAAGATGATAATAAAAGCAGCAAGAATAACCTAAAAAGAGCTCAATTCAATACCGTAATTCCCTCACAGTAAGAAATGGACAGGGTAGGATTTGAACCCACGACCTCAGCAACAGCTTTCTCGGGTTGCACCTATGTATCTAAAAG
>JBKPEN010000242.1:0-7982 GCA_046728425.1 Thermoproteota archaeon | reverse complement strand
AGGCATTGCATTAAAAGGAAGTCGTTTTTAATCAATCATCGTGGTGTTATTCTCTTCTCTATTTTCTTTCTGTGAATCAAAGACAAAAACAAAATTCAAGAAGATACAATATTTGCTGCTCTAATTGCAACATCATTGCAGTAAGTGCTGCAATGCAACACTATATGGTATATGAATTGTCATTTTGTCAGTAACCCGATTATATATTCCATAAGCAGATTTTATGTCAAAGCTGTTGTAGCTCTTATTCAGCGATGGACCTGTAACTTCTGCATTGTTTGCATATATTTGAAAATCAAGTCTTGTGTTCTGCTCATCGATTCTAGTAGGATTGACATATATTTGCACGTCTGATGCATTGATTGTATGATCCATTATCTTATATTGTAAGCTAGAAATATTGTAAACTGATGGGTTGTATTCTGTCACTATGCTGTGTTTTATTGTATCATTTGGAAATATTTTTGCCCCGTCAATATCAAAAGTGTATTCAAACGCATCTAGTAAAAAGAAGGCAATATTACTATCCATAAGCTTTTCTTGTAGACTAGGGAATGGCTGAGCCTCAGACTGAATGGTCACAAGTGGGATTGTGCTCAATGAAATAAAGAACAGCAGCAAACCTGAAAATTGTGCTTGCAACTTTGAACCTAAACAATTTAGAACTTCTTATTAATCTTAGCACTGCAAGATACATCTTGCATTGGTTCAAAAGTTTTTAACTGCATTATCTGGACCCTTGGTAAGGCTTCTAGTTACATCGAGTCTTGGTTTTGAAGGTTCTTCTCTCCAAACCCTCCAGACCATTCTCTATAACGATATAACAGTCTATCACAGGTCTCTCAGAATATGGCCGTATATAGTTGAAGTATAGGTCGAAAAATTAGGAAAGATTAGAAACTCTGTAGTTTGGGAAAATAGTAATTAGAATAACTAATGCCTAATTCTGGCACAATTATAATAGTAGTGGTAGTAATAGTTAAGGCCCAGTTCCTTTCCATGAGACCTCTTGTATACTGCCATATGTGGCTTCATATTTAAAGTCAAAGTATCCATCATTTACGACAAGCATCCTTGAAGACGCCATATCCATTCTTGAGGATTCAAAGCCGCCAGAAGGAAATTCGAGGAAAACACGATGTACTTTGCCTGTTACAGGATTTCTTATGGGTTCCAGCTGGCATTCGCATATGTCTTCTGCGTTAAGTTGGCTTCTTATTCCATTAGACCGAAAGGTAATTTTAGCTCTCCTCGGCTCTTCAAAATGATCAAGAGTCGCATCATAAACATTAAAAGCTGAGCCCTTAGCCTTCCCAGTCATTATCTTTGACAAGACATCAAATTGTTCCTCACTTGCTCTGTTGTCTATATACATAGATGCCTTGCCATGACCTTCGTGAATTGCTCCTGGATACACTCCTATCCAAACTAAATTCAGTGCATCTAGCTTTACGTTTCCATAATTTCCTTCTTTAATATGAATCCCAAACAGACCTTCACAGCTTCCATTAGTGGGTTTTGCATTAAATTGGCAAGGACAGCCCCAATCACAGTTGCAGCTATCGAGATAAAGACCGCGCAATTGCCATCTTGTCTTAAACCTTGGGTTAGTCTGAACTCTCATATGCTTCAGGAGTTGGTAAAATATTTAGGCTTTCTTCACTTTATTGTTGCATGCGTGGCTCAGCCGCAGATCGTGCACAACGGTTGAAGCTATAGCCGCCTATTTCAAAATCACCTTTATCTTGGTCTTCATACTCAAAGACTTCAGCCTATCATTATACATTTTTTTATTTTCAGATCTCCTTTTGCTTACTAGGGATGTAGTAGTACAGCCCTCTCAATATATTATGGATAGAGGGCGGGACAAAGATCAAGAGATAGTCCGAAGATAGTCCATAAGTCAGACTTTTTATTGTATTACTATATGACTTAGAAGAGCTCTCTAACCTACTGGAGGTATGATAGGAGTTTTTGTTGTTGCTGTTGTTGTTGTTATCAGTGAATTTACCTCAAAATACTAAGATTGTTCTTGCAATAATGGTTCGCTAGCTCTTATTGAGAAAATAAGGTCTCTAACCTGGTGCAGGTTCTTCTCTAGATATTGAATGACTTCCATCTCTATGATGCGACCAAATGGATTACCTTCAAATTCTCGCAGGACGTTCAGCAAACGAACTTGCCGGGACTTTGGCGGTGGCATCTCATGTATGGATATTACTTTCTTTAGAAAGGTTTTGTAAACTAATTGGTTCCTTAACTCGCTTAATATATAGTACCAATTGCCATATTGCCTAGCCCTATCCAACGGATTGAGCAAATCAATGTTTTTGGTCTTTGCACTTAATGCACTTTGTACGTTGGCAAAATTGACCAGGTCTGTTGGTATTCCTAACTGTAGTTTATCGTTTATTTGAAAAAGCAAAGAATCTACAGCTCCGACAAGTTGCGATAGAAAGCAATCTACTTCCACTTCGACTTCAATTCTGGCATTGTACTTGGCAATGTCACCGTATGCATTTTCAATTTCTCTAAGCCTGTTCAGATGCTGTTCAGCAGCATAGAGTTTGAACTCTACTCTATCGTTTAGCAGCCTTTTGATATCTCCCTCATCTGAGAGCGAGGTCATATTATCAAGGCTCCTTGTTCACGTAGAATAATAATATATCTACTGTCATTGAGCCTTTGATAAATGCCCACATTCCTCTTTTGACTTTACAATCACTGCTATTGCTCCGTATGCTAGAGGCAAGTGCAAAGCCTATCTCATCTCAATCGTGAAACAGACAATATTCAAAATAAAAGAAAGGCATAATTGTTAGCAAGGTAAGGAGGGCAACAAAACAATCAATACGAGAGTAAAAAACGGCGGCTTATTAGGATGCCACTTTTATGGAAAAAAATTTTTGGACGGGCGGTTGTCAATAATTGTAACAGACAATCAGCGCCTTTGTCTTCCTTCATCTCTTTCTTCTGTCAAACCTGTCTTTGATGATGGCGCAAATGATGAACCATAATAAACTCTTGTCACGCCCTTAGTGATCTCTTCGGCAGCCCGTGCATTATTCGATGCCAGTTTTGTCATATCTCTTACGTTATCTCTTGTATAGTCCATTGTAGTTCTCGTGTATTCCATGTTTGCTATCATCATATTATTTGCTATTCTCGTTCCAGTCACGGAACTTTCTGCAATCGTTGAAATTGTTCGCGTGTATGCTTCTGCCATTGCTGCTGGCAAGTTTGTGTATGGGAACCAAAAGTTCATCATGCTACTTACTGCTGGAGTCCATGCTGACTGAAATGAATTTGCAATATCTCTCTGAGACTCAAGGTAGCTGTCTGCCATTTCTCTAGTTGTATCGACTGTCTGTCTTTGAAAGTCCGTCACCGCTTCACCATACTTTGGTATTTCCCTTCTTGTCTCTTCAGTTGTTCGCTTTATACTGTCCCTTGTTTCTTCAATTGCTCTATTAATGGAAGCTGAAGCTGCAGCTGTTGCTTGTTGCTGAACATTGGTTGTACTGGTGCCTTCATCTTTCTTATCCTCTTTTCTTGATGCCATAACCAATCAGGGTCCTTACATAACATAAAAGTTTCAACTCATGATTCATGTTGGAGTTTTTAGAACAGAAAGCAGTCTCTCTCTTCTGATAGATGGGTAATAAACAATGATACTTCAGAGCCATTAAGTACCTTATTGTTCTCTGTATCGTTGATAATATATGCACAGAATGCACTCTGATTTTTCAGAGGTTAGATTATATTATTATCAACCAATTTCTTCATACAGCTTTCCCCCCTGATGAAGCCGCCACGCAATCTCAAATGTTTGTCCTTGTGCACGTGCACTTGGCGTATGAGAAGCCAAGTAGCGTGCAGCAGCTATCAAGATATGTGGAATAGGTTTAATGCTCTCCAAGACTTGAAGGCGCTTAAGCTCACTCTTCTGTCTAAAGACGGCCTCTAACATCTGAATTGTGTGGAAACTTCTATCCTCTCTTAAGAGCGCATGCACAAGGATTTCTGAGAGTTCTTTTTCTCCTTGTATGGAGAAACTGGCGGCAACCATCTTTGCAGCTTCATTTACCTGGTGACGCTTATCAAGTGTATCGAGAAATTTACCCCGGATATTTACTTGGTTGCTCTCGCTATCTGTATTACTGATCGGTTCTCCTCTCTCTGAAGGAAGTGCCGTAGAAGGTACATTTAGAAATCTATTGAGATAGTTTGACATTGCAATATCGAATACTGCACGCAAAAGTTCCGTAGATGAAGGCAATCTGCGTATAGCTTGTTGAACAGCATTGGCAAATGTAAAAGTGTGAAGGGCAGTATCCCAGTCAGAGTACTCATTGGTGATGGGAAATTGCGCAATTCGAAGGGCAGCGATATATGCTACTAGCGCAGCTAGCTCTTCTTGCTTTGCACCATCCTGTAGAGATTTCATAAGCGCTTTTACAATGGCGATTGGATTATCTCCCAACAATACATCTATGGTTTTCCTGCTAGCCTTCCACTTGTTTCTACTTTGCTTACCTTTTTCTAATACTACAGGAAGCTTGTCAAAGCAATCATTTAAGAGTGCTATAATATCTACAGGATGTCGCCAAGAATTCCTCTCCTCCATTCTTGTTGCCTCGGCATAAAGCGCGACAAGGCTAGTCAATACTTGTTCAGCCAAGTCCCAGCCCACTGTATCAAGTGCTTCAAAGGCCTTATTAGTAAAGTCTAAAACGTGCCCGGAATCAAGATAACGGTGGTCAGTGGCCGCTGAAAACAACAGATCTGCTATGATACTAGGTTCCGTTCCTGCTCTTATGGCAGTAACAAGGCAGCGCTCAGCTCCATCAGCATCCCTAACCTCTATAAAGTAACGGAACCATCGCTTCAGCGTCTGCACATCTGCAAAGGACTTTACATCTGGCAAGGGGCTAACTGCAAATCGAGGTGGTTGTCCGGAACAGTCACTAGCAACAGCCGATAGGCCATGGTAAAGAGCTCGAAGCTTGTCCTCACGTCTTGAATATGGGGCTAGATTCATCATGCAAGTAAGAATTGTCAATCCCGGACCCCAACCTTCTTGCCTGTATTTTGTGCCATATTCCAACCCTTTCCTAAATAGGTCAGTGCTTGAGACTTCCTCTGAGTCAAGTGTTAGAACTGACTTGGCGATAATTAATGGTATGTTCTGTTCCAATGCATTGTTTAGTCTTTGCAGATAATATGTACGGAGCTCTTCTTTCCTTTTATTGCCCTCGTCGGTATGAACAAAAATATATCCGTCAATAATATCTACAGCAAAAACAGGCACATCATCAGCCCACAAATCAAAACAGCCTCCAGTTTTAATATCGAATCTAGCATGGTGCCAGTCACAGGTCAGTATGCCATCCTTGGTACTTCCTCGACTTAAAGGAAAACCCATGTGGGGACAACGGTTGTCAAGAGCATAGACTTTTTCTTCATGATAAAACAACACAATGTCGTGTTCTTGACCTGTAATGGAAAGACAACCTTTCTGTTTTAATTCTTCCAAAGTACCAACAGGAATGATGGATTTATTTGACTCTTTGACCATGATCCGTGCATTGAATAGTTCTCCATGCGCGCTTTTATCTCTTATACTGAAATAAGAAAAAAACACTACCCACTTCATTTAGGACGAATCATTCAGTACCGGATATACATGCCACGCTTTCATCGCTGCAATTTTTTCGCATTGGTCGTGTTTGTTTTTTGTTTTTATTTTTTATTCATTTGATTTCAAAAATAACCTTATATGGTAAAGGAGCGCGTATAAGAGAATTCAAAATATGGAGCTTGTCCTTTCGTTCAAGCGATTATTGGTTTTATCTTTACTAATATTGATAACTATTTCATATACAACTATTACAATCTCAAACGTTCTAGCTGAGTCGCCCTCCTTTTCTCGTCAAGAGGTTGGAGACGATGAACATGATGGCATAAACATTAATGGCGATGCAGGTACTCAGAGTATAGATGACTACAAGGATCCGCTAGATAATTCTACAGATATTATCAAAATTACATATCTAAGCGATGCTAAGAACTTAAATGCAAGTCTTTGGCTGGGTGGCAATTTTTCCGGAAACCCTGCTTCAAAAGGCGCCCAAGCAGTAGTTTATGGAATGTTGTTGGATATTGATTCTAATCCAAAGACTGGTTTCCAAGGAGTTGATTATCAACTAGAAGTCCAGTGGATGAATTCATCTAGGACATGGAACATGTTCTTGGGCGAATATCCTTCAGTAAATTATGCCTCGCTAAAAGACCCAGCGGACTATCTGAAAATTCTAGACCTCAAAAAGAATTATACTGATTTCTTTGTAGACAACAAGCCATACGTAACATTATCCCTACCTTTAGAGGATGTGGCTTTTCCAAGCAAGTTCAAGGCCATGTATTATGGAATAGTGATCTATAATTCTTCAAATATGGTAGTGGATCTTGGTAGTTGGATAGATATTCCTCCAGCAAATCTTGCAATATCGACATTGCCAAATCCAGTTATAATAAGGCAAGGAGAGCAAAAAAATGTCGCAGTACAGCTAAAATCTAACAATGGATTCATATCTAATGTCGCTAGTTATTTGCCAACTGAAAATTATTCAAAAATAGATGTACAACTCCACAATATTGATGAACTCAATAGTGGTGTTGGTGGCAATGACGTGCCATCGTCAAATACGGGTCCGACAACATTTATAATCAAAGTTTCCAGCGATGCAGAAATTGGAGAGTATACAATACCTATTTTAGTAAATATGTCTACAGGCTCTGTTTTTCCATCTGATTTTCTTAGGCTTTCTAAATTTAATTTTTCCGTACCTACAAAGGGAAATATACTTGCTATTGCAAATATGACTATAACGGTTACAGAGCCAATAACAGCTCAAGACCAGATAAAAGAATTCTGGGGTGCATATGGAGGTATTATAAGTTTGATAGGAGCAGGATTCGGCGGAGCCTTGGCAAGTTATGTGTTAGACCGGGTAAAGCGTCGAAAGAACAATAATAGTAATAATTAAGAAAGAAAGAACTGGGTGTCCGCTAATAACAGTTCATGCGCATGTATTAAATGCGAATAAGGAACACGGCTAGTATCGTAATGGGCACGTAAAACTATATAACAATAACAGTAATCTGATCTGAAGAGGATCTATGATTACAAGATTTGCACGAGTTGATATCAAGAGATCATTAGTATTGATATTTGTACCTCTCTTTTTAATGGTCTCTTCAGTTTTCACTGTGGCCAATGCAACTAGCAACAGTATCACCATACCTGAAAATATTTCTAATGCTATTTCTGACCAGATCGCTCCAGTACTTCTAGCTCCGATGGCTACCTCTGGTAACAATGTCTATATAGTATGGCCAAGTAATGCGACAGGGCATCTTGAAATATCTTTTAGAGCTAGTAGTGATAACGGACAGACATTTGCAGATAAGGTAAACTTGAGCAATACTCCAAATGTGGATTCAACAGATCCGCAAATAGCTACATCAGATAACTATGTATACATATCATGGTGGGAAGATTATGGTAATGGAACAAGGGTACCCTTCTTTAGGACAATCAATGATAATGGCCATACCTTTGGGCTAGCATTGTCGCTATCTGACAATGGTCCAATATCTGTTCAGGATAATATAATATCATCAATAGAGCCGACTGATTAATCTACACACATGGCAAAAAACTATGACCGAAATGTAAGAACGCAATTTCTGGCATTACCCAAATTCATCCTATAGAATTTTTAGGTTCTGAAACTAAACACTACTATGGTGAATAGGCCAAGAGATAAAATGCAGGATGTATTGAAATTCCCGTAATCTTCTCAGGCTTTATTTTTATGATCACGCGCTTTTGACTAGGTTTTCTATAGTATTACTTTCCAATGCCTAGATATTTTTTAGCAAGCTTGTGAAGATGATTATTGGCATCACTCATAGTG
>JBKPEN010000119.1:0-2504 GCA_046728425.1 Thermoproteota archaeon | reverse complement strand
CGCCAAGAACTGTGTAGTAGCCTTTGCTGTCTGTCAAGAATGGACAATTGTGAGTTAACTCAATTATTATATCTTATTCTAGAATGTTATCAGGCCGTAAAGAGATTTTCAAAGGATTTAGTACTGCTCGATTAGTAGAGGGATTATATATAATTATGATAATAGGAAATTCTAGAAGAAAGATTTTGAGATAATAAATTAATTGTTCTAATATTGTAGCTACATATACGTAAGTGGTCGGTCAAACCCTACGTTTAGAACGGCATCTACTATTCGATTCAGACTAGGAGTAGGAAATGATGAAGGTTATTCACCATACTATATTGCATAAGAAAGAAAACCGTATTAACTCAATATTGTCTAAAGTATATTTGCAATTTCTTGCATCTTGTTCTATATTACAATTCGCATTTGCTTGCCTAAAAGAACAAGCTTAAGAATAAGTGGTTAGTTAATGCTATCGGTTATGGCAAAAGCCAAAAGCAAGCAAAAGAAGGGAAAACAAACAAATCTCTCAAAGGTAAGGAAGAAGGGCAACATAAAGAAAAAAGCTACAACTAAAGTTCGTAAGGGCAGCAAGAAAAAGGCGGTTAGGAGAAAAGCAGCGCCTCGCCCAAAGGCTACACGTGTTGAAACAGTATCTGGTCCTGCGGCATTCACCGAGATTGCATCTGAAGAAGTGACATCGTCTACTCCTACTCTAGGAGAACAGGAGACGATAGGATTAACAGGATCAACGGAGGTTGACAATAGCGAGTTCACACCAGTTGATGACAATAGGGACACAAACCCCATATAACAAAATATATATAAATGCCTCTATATCCAAGGGCCGGTTTTGGGTTGTCCTTCTAATGGAATCCCGTTACTTTTAACTGTCCCTCTTTGATATTTTCCTTTCCTTGAGGAAGGAGTTGTAACGACGTTATATGAAAATTATAAAAATTAAGTCTTGTTAGTAATTGTGAGCGGTATTACTGCAATGAATGTTGTGAAGGCATTACTAGGATACTGTTTCAGACATGTAGAAGACATTAGGATATTGTAACAGAAATAAACAATATCCATCAATACTGACTTGCCAATCGTAGCCATTGTCTACTTAGGCGGCGGATACTCTGGTTCTATCATTCAAATTATACACAAGATTGCCTACTTAAGGTTGGTCGGCTAATCATGATTAGGTGCATATGTGTACTGACTACTTACCAGGAAGACACTTAATGCAAATAAAGATCATATTGACAAGTGAGTTAGTTAATGGATGTGATATTGATCGCATATTCTTGACAAGTAGATAAACCAGACCCGTTAAGAATGATACTCTATCGCAAGATCTAGTGGTATGCAAGTAGTTCAGAAGGCATTGGTAGTGACGCGCGTATGCACGGACCTTTTCTCAGAACAGAGATGTTCTCCTAACAGGCAGATACAATATAGGCGGGTTCAACTTCCCAATAGATGAAGATTTTTTTGATACAACTATACAATCTAAAAGCTTGATGTGTATGTTCCGAATGCAATATTTAATCGAGCAGGAAATCAGAAAAATTGATCAATACAAGACCAAGCTGATAGTTATAGCCACTGAAGTCTGCCTAGATCTAATACCTGCAGCACAACAGCTGTAGACATAAATCAGTTATAATTTGCCATTCAATTTAATTTTCTATACTTGAGTTGTAATAAATAAATCCGGTGTGCTATACATAAAATCTTTATAAGCCTTAATCGTTTATGCGTTACATGTTTCTGATTGTTTATGTTGTCATTGCATTACTTGCCAGTGCTGCCTTCGTTATTGTTGGTTATGGAACCAATAACAGCATGGCGGCAGCCTCGATAACTCCTCAGCAGTCATCTATAGTAAGCGAGCAGCGTTCAAGCGATAATGACAGCACAGTGATCCAGCAGTCATCAGGCCAATCCCAGTCGTCGAGCTCTACCAGTAGCTCAGTTATAACTAGCGAAAGCAGTAGCGGTGAGAGTGTTTCTTCTTCAAACAGGATAGTAAGCAGGACAGGCAATGATAATCTTCAAATAGATAGGCAATCATCAGGCAAGGTTGCAAGCTCTCGTCTCAACCTTACAAATGGTGAAGTAGAAGCCGTTCTCTTTGGCAACTGGTCTTTAAATGGTACATCAGGATTTGTCGCCAACTTTATCTACAAACCCTCAAACGGTACTGCCCCTATAGAGTATAACATGAGTGGGCTCGAACTGCGTTCCATTAATCAGATAAATGACAATCTAGTGCTGGCAGGTACAATAGATGTTGCCTCAAACAGTACGGCTGTATTGCAAGACGTTCCTGTCACGACAATGATCCAAAACGGCATACTCGCTGTAGGATTTGGAAACGCGACTCAGGCTAGCGATCTTTTTGGAGGGATTCCGATACTTGGGTTTGAACAATAGGGGACAGGCAAAGTTACATTTAGGGGTTTAAGTCTAGGCTTAACATTTATGAATTCAGAACTTAAAGCTGGGTTCACTAGGCTGCT
>JBKPEN010000098.1:0-3155 GCA_046728425.1 Thermoproteota archaeon | reverse complement strand
TTCTCCTTCTGTAGGCTTGTCAAGACCAGCCAGAATGTTGAGCAGAGTTGTCTTACCGCAACCAGATGGCCCTACAAAGCACACAAACTGCTCATCTTCTATTGTCAGGTTAACGTTCTTGATGGCGGTGATTCTCTTTGGCCCGTTTCGTTGCACTGCAAGAAATTGTTTGCCTATGTTTCTTGCTTCAAGTTTGGCCATATTATACGTCACCACCAGAGTTGTCACATCTATATCCGCTATATGAGGTCGACGATATCATCAAACTGCTTCCTCTTACTTATTTGGCTCCTATCTAAAATTGTTATTATTATGCCATCTCTTGCTAGGGCTATGCCAATTACAAGAAGCAAAACCAAAATAGCCATTCTTGGCGGAGAGATTCTTTTTTCTGTTGAACAGTCTTACAAAGCATTAAAGAAAGCAGGGTTTTACTTTGCAGATTATATTCTGAAAGATGAAACTTAAAAACTATAGGCGGCTCAAAAAATAAAAAAAGAGGTGATGGTTGTATTCTTTAGATCATCCTTTATGGTTCAGTTTTTACTTCAAATTGAATTTGAAATCTAACATTTCTACCAACAATTCCGATAGACTGGGCTCGAATATTATATACCTATACTAGTACTGATATTGATGCTAGTGAAAGTGATACAGAGAGGCTGAAGAAACAGAGAGAGGGGAAGAAAAGAGATGGACTAATGAATATATAATTAATCTCCGCCTCATTCTCCTTCCTTGAAGGAAAATGTTACACATGATAGTTAAGTCTAGAACCTACCAAAGTAAAATGGAATAGTAGTAGAGGAATCAAAACATGGGCTGTGGAAATAGGATTATTACACTTGACCCTCGAGTCCCATTCAAAAAAAAAAGTTACTGTACGTAAGTAACCTTATTTTGGACAGGTTGGATTAGTGTTTTCGAAGTTTTTACCTGCTCGACATTCTTTTGTAGTTTGTGTATTATGTTCCTCAACGGCCGTAGTAGGACATGTATTTCCTGATGGAAGTTCGCATACTTGTTGTTTTTTGGCTAATGCTGGTTGTCCGACCATTGCTGGAGCTACTACGAGTGCTAATGCACTTACAATAGCAATCGCAGTTAACGCTATTTTTGTATTCATTATATCAGCCTTCCACAAATTAAGATAAAAGACTTTGTGGAAACTTTCACAAAATAGATAATAATGAGGATATCTCTCAGTATCCACATCATTAATGGGATAAAAAGTCAAAACAATGTATATAAACTGGTTATTTTTTAGTTACTTGCCAAGTATTAGTTCAGATGTATAGGATAAAGGAGTTGTATGATATTTCTAGTGCTTTTTACTAAAAGTAGATATTTAATCAGAGTTTGGTCAAATGAAGATATAGTTAATAGCAAATGTTTCGTTTTGTTCTTTTTTGGCTTTAGTAGCCGCTCTGAGAGTAGAAATGAATTTGACAGTCAATATTAGAAAAAGGACCCTATAGAGGAGCAGTATCTATACGTAGATACTTGTACCGTTGTATCAATAGAAGAATGTCCGCTACAAGGGACATATTCTGCCTCTGGAAAAATCGGTTGCAGAGCAACAATATTGGCGTCTTGTAATTAAGACCGAGGAGCTTCTGGTAAACAAGAAACAGGAGGAGCAGGACAAGGAGAAGAGAGACGCATTAGCGAGAGGAAGAGTTGTCTAAAATGCGAAATAAGAGCTTGATCACGCAGCAGTGCAGATGACTAATTAAAAAGGTTGTAATAATAGTACAATAGAAAATACAAAAAAGAAGAATTGGATTGTGGCTTTTTGCTATCATCATTTAGTATCTTATGGTTCTGCCTTTTTTTGTATTGTGAACTTATTTAGGCGGATTCACTATCTCGTCTGCCTTATCGTCAGGAGAGCTTTTCTTGTCCTGGGTTTCTTGCAGTGCAATAGTCATCCTTTTTGTTACTTGCTGCATCTTTGGATTAGCTAAGATCGCTTGGCAGCTCATCAAACTTATCATCACTGCAACTTGTCTCTGTTTTTTCCACTCAAATAGCAAAAGCCCTGTGGATAAGAGCTGCGGCTATGACAAACGCTAGCGCTGCAGCTGCGATGACACTAAATGTCAATGCTGCTTTTTTTGACAATATCAGAAGGGAAGAAGTATGTGCCTTCAACCACGTATAAGAAGCAGAAAGTACTAGAGTCTTACAAAGCATTATAGAACACAGTGCCTGACTTTACAGATTATTATTCTGAAAGATAAAACCAAAACTAAAAATTGCAGGCGGCTCAAAAAATAAAAAAAGTCGTGGTTGTATTCTTCAGCCTTTTAGTTTATTATACGCAGGTTTGGTCTTTAATGTTGTTGCTCTTTCCAGCGAATGTAGTTGTACACTCCTCTTTATTCGGAGATTTCTCTGATGAGCCAGGGCAGTCTCCTGTGGTGCTGCCGCCGCTCTGTGTCTGTGTACACTCTTCTGTTTTCGTATGCCCTTGACCGTTTTCACCTGGAAAGGCGAGTGCTTGGCTGGTCAGTGCTGGCACCACTGCTAGTGACGATGCCACTGCTATTGCAGCAAGTGCTGCAAACGTTACCTTACTTGTATTCATGTTCGGTCTTCAATGAGGGCGTAAACTAGATAAGACTTTGTGGAAACTTTCAAAAAATAAGGTAATAGTGATGGTATCTCTCAATATTCACATCATTAGTGGGATAAAAAGTCAAAAATTTATACGAAATAGTTATTTTTTAGTTACTTGCCCAGTACCAGTTCAGATGTATAGGATAAAAGACTTATATGATATTTCTAGACCTTTTTACTAAAGGTGGATATTTAATCAGAGTTTAGTCTAACGAAGATAATAGTTCATTGCAAGTATTGTAATTTGTTCTTTTCACGATTTTATAGCTAGCCCTAGAGTGGAAATGAATTTGGTATTCAAAATTAGAAAAAGGACCTAACAGAGGACAGTATCTACGTATAGATACTTGTACCGCTGTATCAACAGGAGAATGTCCGTTATAAGGGACATATTCTGCCTCTGGAAAAATCGGTTGCAAAACTACAATATTGGCGTCTTGTAACAGGCCGAGGAGATTCTGGTAAACAAGAAACACGGAGAGGAGTACAGGAGGAAGAGAAGTCCTAAGTCAAAAAACAGGGGAGGAAGAAGC
>JBKPEN010000140.1:0-4684 GCA_046728425.1 Thermoproteota archaeon | reverse complement strand
AAAATGCCCAACTTGTCGAAGAGATGTACAAATACTCGAGAAGTAAAGGCGTATCAGAGCGCTACCAACGGATGCAAATGTTCAACTTGTGGACTAAGGGAAGGAAAGGTATCCTAGGATCTCTTTGGAATTATTCTGACTCCTTCAGGCCACACTGTGACCTTTAGAAGTGCTACCAGTCCTGCAAGCTCTGCAATATGTATTCCGACGAAGTAAGGCAGCAAATCGTCAGAATAGAGAGGCGCCATCGCAAAGTAACCATAAATGGCTATCGCGTTATGAAGCATCAGCATACCAGCAAACACCATCAACCCGACCGTGAACGTGGCTCCAGTCTTGCGGTAGATGTTGGCATACACGGCAAGCAACGTAATCAGTATTGCCATGTTTACTACGCTAAGTATGGAGCTCAGGTCCATCAATAAAGCCATTAATAACTATCAGGGCGCGAAATTGGCTTATTTACTTTTTTCCAGATTTACTCAGATTGCCATTCTTATCAATTGCCGCCTTTACCTAGTTGAACGCCTCTAAGTTGGCTTCAAGGTAGTTTGAGATAAAGTAAAGTATACCATACTTTTCATCTATGTATGTTACCATAATGTTCTTCTCAAGGACTCCGATATGGTGCTGCACGGCCTTGTAGTCGACACCGAGAGTCTCTGCAAGCTGGTTTATGTTCTGGGGCTGCTCCTTGAGAAGGTCGATTATCCTGATCCTATTCTCGCCGCCACGAGACCCTGCAAATAGGTATCATGGCAGGCGCTTGGGCTCAGGATTCGGCATCTGCCATGCGGTAGATTTTCTGCAAATTTAAACTTGAGAAAGGAGGAGTCCTCATTCTAGTGTCTGATCAGATTCTCTGTTGCCTGTTTTTAATCTGGAAAAATGCTTTAATGTATATCTCTCTATCAAGATCCGTATGGTATTCCAGTCCTACCTAGAAGTTGTTGATCCTGACTGCGGATCTGCTATAGAACAGAACAGAGAGACTCAAGTAACGCTAAAGTATTATTCAGACAAGGGTGACCTAGCAAATAGATGATTAGGAACAAAAATGCACGAAACTTCGTTCTTGGCCTAATCGCTGGAAGCGTTGCTCTGCTAGTATCAGCAGCTTTTAGGATATTTGCAGGAGGGCTATTCATCCCCGAACTTGCCTCTCAAACACTATTTTCACTTACTCCGGGACAGGTAGAGTCTTTTTCTGTTGAGACATTTGGCTCCCTGGCGAAATATACCGCATTTACAACAGCAATTATTGTCAACTTGGTCATTTATGGGGGACTTGCGATATTACTTCATAAGATATACATCAAACTTTCTAACAAGAGTAGAATTGTAAATCTAATACAGCTTTCGTTTATTCCCTATCTTGTAATGGTTGCAATAAGCGCCTTTCTTTTACAACTAAATGAATTGCTCACAAGATCGTCAGAGATCCAATACATACTACTTTTTCTTCTTCTGCCAAGTGTGGCCTATGGCCGCACACTTTCCTATCTATTTCAAAGAGGTACTATTGCCAAGAGAGTCAAACCTAGCAAAGCTTCCGCTGCAGATATAGAAGAAGAAGGAGGTGGGAGAAAAAACCTTGAACTAGCTGCTGGCTCCCGCCTTCCAAGAATAAGTAGAAGAGAATTCATTACAATGGCGGCCGCTACTGCTGGAGTTGCCATTTTTATTTTCTGGGCCAGAAGCTTTCCATTCCACAGCAAGTCGTCAATGCCAACATCTAGTCCTAAAATACCCTTACCTCCTACTTCAGCTAATATTCCTGCAGGCAGCATATTTGCTGAAGAGACACTTGCTCCGTTTGTAGCTTCTGAACTAACTCCTAATGACAAATTTTACAGAATAGATACAAACTTAATTGTGCCCTCTGTTGATGCAAACGCTTGGAGGCTCAATGTTAGAGGTTTAGTAAGGAATGGTCCTCTGCAGTTTACTTATGATGAACTAAAGGCTATGCCTTCAACTAGCGAGTATGCTACACTTGAATGCATTAGCGACAAGATTGATGGCGATCTTATTAGCACTGCATATTGGAAGGGAGTTCCACTGAAAACCATACTAGAAAAGGCACAAGTCTTGCCTGAGGCAATTTACATTGTCTTTAGATGCTCTGACGGTTATGATGTTGGGATACCCCTTGACAGAGGCCTGATGGATGGAACCATACTGGCATATGAGATGAATGGCGTCCCATTGCCCGCAGAGCATGGGTTTCCGGTAAGAGCGATTGTTCCGGGATTATATGGAATGATGAACGCAAAGTGGATAACAGAAATTGAACTTGTCAATACGGTCTATGAGGGATTTTGGCAGAGAAGAGGTTGGGCAAATAATGCTAAATATCAAACACATTCAAAGATTGTCTTCCCCGGAGATGCACTGCGGAACAGATTTGAAGAGTTGTCCACAAATGCTGCGTCTATAGGAAGCAAGAGCCCAATAGCAGGCGTAGCATTTGCTGGCGACAGGGGAATATCAAAGGTAGAAGTCAGCACAGATGGCGGAAACACTTGGCAAAGTGCAAGCATCAAAGATCCACTTTCAAGCAACTCTTGGGTTCTTTGGGCTCTAGATTGGATTCCACAAAATAGAGGAAAATACAATATAGTTGTAAGAGCAACAGACAAAGCTGGAAATATACAAACTGCCGAAATTAGAGATACCTATCCTAATGGAGCGACAGGCTATCATTCAGTAGAGGAAACGGTGGCATGATCAACTAATTTTCGTTCATCATGATATACTATTAGTAGCACTATATACTATATCTCAGGAGGACAAAAATTTGATCATAAGGTTAAGTCCTGCTATGGCCACTATTGCACCAACTATTATCCGGATTTTATCATGATCAAGCCTTAATGCACCTAACCTAGATCCGAGCAACCCGCCTCCTAGCACCACCAAGGCCAGAGGCAATAATATTGCAAGGTCAATAGGTTTACTTATTGATTGTCCAAGAAAGCCGCTAATGGAGTTCGCCACTATGAAAACGCTGGAAGTTGCGGCTGCACGTTTTGGGTCGGCCATACCCGCAAGTATAAGCAGGGGTGAGAGCCATATCCCGCCTCCTATCCCTACAAGTCCAGCGACAACGCCTAGGATAATTCCTGTGGGGATTCCAATTAATATAATCTTCCTGATATCCAATATCCTCAATCCCTTGGCCTTTTTCTTCTCTTTTAATTTTTTTTCAAACCTGACCCTTATTCCTGAGAGAAGCAGAGCAGCTGACGCCGCAAACAATGCCAAGATAAAGATCAGGGTAAGGTCCTGCTCTGGAAGAGCAATTGTTCCTGCAAAAAAGGCAAAAGGAACAGATGACAAAAAGGGCAGGGAGAATTTCAGTGAAAGGTGTTTAGCTCTTGCAAAAGTGATCATTGCGATTCCGGCTACGATTATGTTAAGTATCTGCGCTATAGGAGGAACGGCAAATAGGCTAATTCCAAAAAGCACAAGAATCGCGATATAGCTGCTGCCACCCCCAAACCCTACACTTGAATAAATGAAACTTATCCCAAAGAACAGGGGTGCGACAAAAATAAGAAGGTCAATTTCATTGCTGATGTCCATGACCTCCCAGCATCTTAGATGCATGTAGTATACCCGGGATTAGCGCGTCTAGCGACTCTGACACTGCCTTGACACTGCCTGGTAGGTTCACGACGATTGTCTTGCCCCTGACTCCAGCCACTCCCCTAGATAGCATTGACAAAGGTGTTCTTTTTTGCCCGTGCATACGCAGCGCCTCAGAGATTCCTATAACCTCCTTTTCCAAGATCTTCTTGGTTGCTTCAGGAGTGGTATCACGGGGGCCAAGACCAGTACCCCCACATGTCAATACTAGATCTACTTCCATTTCGTCACATGCTGTTTTCAATGACGATTCTATTTTGCTTGGGTCATCAGGTATTGCTTGGTAGTTTACGACTTCAAATCCAGCACTCTCAAGCCTTTGAGCAGCGAGCTTGCCGGACTTGTCTGCTCGGTCTCCTTTTGACACTGAATCGCTGACAACTATTACAACTGCCTTCAATGGCTTGTCATACCTTTCGTAAAAATCCTTTATGCCTCCACTTTTTGCCAAGAGCTTGACAGACTCTATCGCCAAGGATTCGTCTACTGGCTTTAGCATGTCATAGATTGTAAGTGCTGCTATCGAAGCGCCTGTCAGCGATTCCATCTCCACACCAGTCTTCCAAGTAGTTTTTAATTGTACGTCTACCTCTATCGATTCAGTTTTGATAGAAACATCAACTTTGATGTGATCTATTGGTATAGGATGGCAGTATGGGAGTAAATCCCAAGTTCGCTTGGCTCCCATTGTTGCAGATATCCTGGCGGCGTCTACTATGTCACCCTTTGGAGATTTTCCTTCTTTGACCAAGTAGATAGTTTCAGGACTTACTTTTATGACTGCCCGCGCAGTTGCCATTCTGAGAGTTTCTGGCTTATCCCCAACATCAAACATCCCCATATTGTCAACTCTCGCCCATTGGCGTGCCTTGTGCCCATATCCCGTCTTTACCGCTCATCATCTCCTTCTTCCATATAGGAACTTCTGTCTTAATTCTGTCTATAGCGTATCTTCCTGCTTCAAAGGCTTCACCTCTGTGCTCAGATGATACTGCAATAGCGACACTAACTTCTCCTATCTTTAAGTTGCCAA
>JBKPEN010000243.1:0-5457 GCA_046728425.1 Thermoproteota archaeon | reverse complement strand
TGTTTGGTAGAAGACAAAGAAAGAAGTAAAAGGCTACTCTATGCCGCTTTTTGAATTCTTAATAGTTGTATATTTTTACCCGTTATGTGCCATATATTATGCGCCCATATGGGGAAGCGAAGTATATCATCACTTCCAAAGATGGGTCTGTTCTTGATCCTATTCCATCCTTCTTCATCTGACTCAACCTGCTCTACTATGATATCGTCGAAATAGCGATCCAGTACAGTTCTCCTTTCCATTGCAAGCGGCGGGGAGCAATAATCCTCTTCCACCCAGTATACGTACTCATCAAACATTCTTGCATTCTCTAGGCCGTGATGCAGCTCCTCTCCAAATGGTCTAAGCCTAGATATCTTGCCCGAGCTGAGCTCCTGCCTGAGATCTGCCAGGAGCTCTTCTTTTGGCTTGGCCTTGACTACATATATTGTCATTTCAAGTGCAGGTATTATCTATGGGGCAGCATCGGCTAAAAACAATATATGAGATAAAATAATTAGCGTCTGCGAGTGCCTGATTTTTCTTTTTATTTTTATATTTAGGACTGATCAAGACAATAGTAGAGCAGTAGAGAAAAATTGTTAAATCTTGCTGGTGAGAAATACATCAACCTAGAAACCTACAGAAAGAGCGGACGAGGAGTCAGGACACCTGTATGGTTTGTTGAGAGCGGTAGTGGTGACGGTAGCATATTATACGTGCGAACCTCTGACGATACAGGCAAGTACAAGCGCATACGCAACAATCCGTCTGTGCAAATAGCTCCATGCGATATGCGCGGTAGCGTGAAGGGCGGCTGGGTCAAAGGAGAAGCAAGGATAGCCAACGAAGAAGAAGAGAAGCTGAAAGCGTTTAAAATGCTAGAGAAAAAGTATGGCATGATATACAAGATGACACGAATGTTTCGGTCAAGCAAAAATTATGTAGTAATTGCCATACGCCTCACATAAAAAACTATAACTGAGAAAAAGCTAATTTGGAAAAAATAAAAAAGTGTTCTACTTGTCCTCAGCGGAGACTTTCGTAGCGGGCAGAGATATGAATTACAGTTTATTCGATAGCCATCGGGCCAAGTGATTATAAAAAATGAATCCACATACACAAATCGTGCTACACTTTGATCGTTACTAGCTGTGCAGCTTTGTGAATATTAAATATACACACAAATTATCAATATTGTTATACAATAATTTAGGGAAAGATTGCATGTTATTCTATGTTGGTATGAAATAGGAAAAGAAGAACGACCTCCACTTAACAGATTTCCAGATTGCAACGTACAGGTTTTATTATAATTATTATTAATGCATGATTGCAAGCTCGCTATAACCTTTGAGTTTTTCTGCGTCAAAATGTCCAAAAAAGGACGTGAGAAACTAAAATGAGTAATGAGGATATCAGGAGAGAATCTCCAGCGACCTGAAAGAACACGAAGTACTTTTTTGTTCCTGCTTGAAGATTATGTTTGAGAGATTAGTAGTAGAATGCCTCCTAGATAGGCAATAACTAAAGAGACAGGAAAAACCTATTAACCTCAGTAGTAACAAAGTCTGGTTATTGACAGCTGATACTAATACTAATATCAATTATCATTCTTCTGGAGAGGCTGTAAATACAGCAGACGATTCTGAAATAGAGGTGGAGAAGATTCCATTAACTGAGTTATACATAAGGGCTGAGGAAAAGATAAAGGCGGCTGGGGGAGGAATGAAGACGATAGAGCAGGCGATAAAGGAACTAAAAGAAGAAGAAGAAGAAGAAGAAGAAGAAGAAGAAGAAGAAGAAGAAGCCAGAGGGGAGTATCCCAAAAGAGTTCAAAAACTAGCAGAAGAAGAGCCCGATATCTGGTCGGAGAAATCTTCCTTAGCTCCACCAACCAATGAAGAAATGAGACCTCACGTCAGGAGGGTTGATAGAGCTTTGGCGGCGCACATCAAACGGGCAAGAAAGTTATACTGCAGCGGCACTGCTAACAAGATGATAGATGATACTCAATTCTATGAGATGTTTAGGCTGGCGAATCATTCACCTGATGAACCAAAGGAAGAGTTCTATTCTATGGTGGAAGACTTGAAACGTAAGAAGCTATTGTGATAGTAGTAAAATTAAAGTCATGTTAATTATAGATCTAGGCGATCCATATCGCTTATCATCAGCATTATTGCGGGTTTAGTGACTTTTATTCTTGGTGCATATGGAATCAGACTAGTAAAGCGGATCCATGAATCTCGATAGGCCGCACTGCTGCCGATCATATTATTAGCTTTATCATGATCGTTGACAAGATCAGCCGTACTAAGGTAATAAGATTCGTTAAAAGGGCTGGTTGTCTTTGGTGTCTATGTCGCTGCTGTTGCTGCTAGTGTTCATAGATTCTCCCACTATCCCTTCTTGCTCGTTGACTTGGGCTGCTTTGGCTTGGCCGCCTTCTGGATAGCCGCAGCTGTCGCATTTGTATTCTTGATAATAATCGCCCGTCAGTCGGTTTGTATCCGGATCTGCGCTTGTTGCTGTTGCTGCTCCGCCTGTCGGCTTCATTTTCCCGACTCCGCATTTAGGACAAGTATCGAATTCTTCCCTTGCCATAGAGGACAAGATTGTATTTGGTGAATTTAACTTTATATCGATCTAATGTAGGGGTAGAATGCACATGTGAACGTGGGGAGTAGATGAGCCAATATTTCAAGGAGGAAGGTTCGATGTCAAATATATCATCAAACTTGGTAAATAAGCGCGGTATAGTTTAGGGCTTGCTCCAAAGCATATTCAAACAAATCAAGGATCTACGTTTCCTTCAAGCGTTTTCAATGTTATTCAATATATTATACAAGAATGTTCAAACACGTATTTTTCCGAATGGAAGCCATATGAACACTTCTTGCAGATCATGCGGACGATACCTTATACCAGTTTTGCATTGTAATGTCTGTAGGGAGTCCATTTCATGGATCTGCAATAGCTGTGAAAGGTTGAAGGATGTGACGCACTGCCACATAACGGTTGCCCAGGATGCCAATAGAAGAAAAGATTGACGTTGTGGAAGACTAAAAGGGAAAAAAAGCATAATCTAAGCTCCGTAGCTAGTCATAAGAGCTACATATATTCACACATGATGTGTATGTGAATGTGCGAATGTATGCTAGATCTGCCTTGACCTTTTGCGCGCTGCTTCCATACGCGGATCTTTTTCAGGATATGGTTCCGGCCTTGGCTCCTCGCCTAGCTGACCCGATGTGGCATCGTTTAGTGCCTGGTCTCGCTTGAAGGGATTCCTTCGCTCCGTGCTCATATGCAATTATCTCTCCAACTAATAACTTGGCATCAATTGCTAATATGGCTTTACACAAACAGCTAACCAAATGCATTTCTGTGGGGGAGCGGATAGAAGCCAAAGTCAACAACAGCAAGAAAAAAAGAAGACCGAGAAGGCAGATGGTTTCTAAAAAATAGGCACAAAATATCGTTCTCAAGAAAGACTTGTTGTTTTTTGCGGTGTTAAAAAAATGAAGGAGAGAGGAGGAGGGGGATGACAAGAGCTTTTTTTAGACTATATTGACATCCCGGATTGCACTTGTTTGAAGTAGCGGTCGTGCCTCGTTAAACTTCTTCTTCAGTTCTGTCTCCTGGCTTTGTTATGCATTTTCCGTCAATTGGCTCTATATCATTTGGACAGGTGAATATTGTTGTTATTTTTGCATCGTATGTACAAGTTACTTTCTTTTGGCCTGGTCCTGCATTCTGAGTTTGAGCGCTGCCTCCTGGCATAGCTTTACAGGCGGCTTCAGCAGCATTAGTCGCAGTACCAGCGCTTTGTGTTGATGATGCTGTACATTTGTTGTCAGCCGACGGTGTTGGTGTCTGTCCGAACAAGGGCTCACATGTCTTTATCGTTGTCTCCTTTGCAGGGGCTTCACATTGTCCTCTTTCCAACGTAGCGCCTGGAAGTTCTTTACATGCATGCTCAGCACCTTGTCCCTGCTCACCACGTTCCTCAATCGTAGCATTGGCTGAGCCAATCATTTTTGGCATGCTTATCATGGCCATTAAACCAACCAGCAGTACACCGCCTATGAATAGTGTTCTTTTTGCTGTTGTTCCTTTTATAGGATTCATTATCTCCTTTTGGTGTGGTCAAGGCTATATTTACAAATTAGGAATAATTGTTGTGAAATTACTCTTTATAACAACAATTAATACATAATCCACTAGAATTCGCCTTTTTTCTAGCTTTTTAATGAAAATTCCAGGACAAGGGAAGTATCTGTCAGCGTATCCTCTAAGAGACATAAAAAGACATTAGTCTTATGCTTGTCCCTGCTCTGCTAGTTATCGATAGATAGACCATTGTGTCGTGACCAATGTTGAGCCAAGCATGCGCTTGATTTGTTAGAGTGAGATGATAAGACACAATCAAACTTTATTTTATATAGGGATGGGACTTTACAACTGTAAGGAATCAAAACTTCTAATCTGAAATAAGGTCATAGTTTGATTATTCCTAAAAATTGTAATTGGAGATTATGTGCTCAAGAGGGAGAAAAGTGGTATTATCGGGTCAAAATTGTCTCTCAAATGGCTTTACTAAAAATTCAATAAACACGGTCTTCTAAAAGAAAATCATGGATCTTAACAAGCTCTGCGAACGGGTGTTTATGTTGAACGATGACATAAGGTATGCTGGCGTGATCGACAGTACCGGCACTCTGATTGCAGGCGGTATGCGCAAAGGTATTGACTCCATCGTGAGCGAGACTGATGAAGAATTGTTCCTTACGCAAACTGCATTGCGCAAGTCAATGAGGGAGCGCTTTGATGCATCCATGGGAGGTGCAAGATTCGCTTATGTAGAGCGCGAAAAGATGTCCATACTTACGTTTTACATGGCAGACAAGACACTGCTGCTCACGCTTGAACCAAACGTCGACTCACATACAGCAATAGACATTGCAGTCGATACGCTTGAGCTATTAAACGGCAAGTCCTCTCTATAACTTGAGCAAAATCTTGCCAGCATGCATGCCTGCCTCCATCTTCCTTTGCGCTTTTTTTGCATCTTGAAGTGGGAAAACAGAATCTATGACAGGTTGGATCTTTTTTCTTACCATGAAATTTATCAACTCCTGTAGCTGCGCCCGTGTACCTAAGAGAGATCCGACCATGACTATTTGCTTAGTGTAAAACATTCGAACAGGTATAGTCGCTTCGTTTCCGGATGTCATGCCACAGACTGCCATTCTGCCACCTTGTCTAAGAGCTGCGATGCTAGCAGCCCAAGTTGCCGCTCCTACATGATCAATTACAATGTCAACACCAGTAGGAACAATTTTCTTTACCTCATCAGCAATATCTTGTATTGTTCTATCGATGATATAATGGGCACCCAGCCTTTTCGCAAAATCATACTTCGAATTGCCAGACACCGTTGTTATCACTGTTGCACCAAGTGCCTTCGCAAGC
>JBKPEN010000180.1:0-4089 GCA_046728425.1 Thermoproteota archaeon | reverse complement strand
CTTTAGCAATAAAACTAGGGTATAGGCCTATCTCAGAGCTCATTCCCTAAAATCCTCGTTTGCGTATTCATATACATAAATACATATCTGTACTACTCACAGATTCCAAAAATTTCCTATGTAGAGGCGGCGGCCCATATTGACGGTTTAATGGGCTCATTGTTTGTGTTAAGTATCTCGGTTACCACACCATAGATCGGCTGGCCGTTGAAACGATTGTCAGTGTCTGCCGGATATAATAAAATGCTTATTGTGTTACCATTGAAGATGTTGATAGATACAGGAACATTTTGCCACTGCACTGTATCATCAGTCAGTACGTCTACGTAGCCAAATAGAGAAAGGCTATAATTATTTGCAGAACTCAAAACTAAATTATTATTATTATTATTACTTGAAATGTTCTGGTCTGGAGTTGACCCAGGGTTTTGTGCAGTGGGTGATGGTGGTATCACTATGTTTTCCAAATTCTCAATGGAATAGACTTGCATTTGAGAGCCATCCTCAAGAGCCATTACAAAATCAACCTGAAGATAATTTACTTCTCCATTTACAACACCCATAGACCAGTTGCCCACAAGCACATGGATCAGTGGTGACGAATCGCTAACAATTTCGCTTATTGTAGAATTTGCGTCATCGATAACTAGACTGCCTATTGCTCCATCAGCGTAAAAAGTTTGTATTGCTTGATCAGCATCTTGTTCACCTTGGACGCTGGTCGCAGAGGTTTGGGCTTCAGCAAATAGATTACCAAAATTGCTTGTCGGACATGAGAATGATAAGATTACAAAAATAGAGGTACTAGACATTGCTAGTCGGTACATAAATTTAGACTTTCGGGCTCTGATTATAGCAAATAAAGCGCCAGCAGCATTTACAGCCATTTTTGTTTTCAACCTAATAGATCATTAATAGATTGAAAGATGCGCTCAAATAGTTTACTATCCGTTGGAGCACATACATCTGGGCGATAATATGAGAAATAAAATCGGTACCATACGTGGTTTGACAATGCTGAGTTCAGCAGAGATTTTTCTCATCACCAATAGTAACTTTATGGTCTAGTGTATTTCAATCTATGAGATCTATATTGTTCTATATCTTTTAGGACGGTGAAATTTTTTAATGGTGATGGCTTAGCTATAACAAGAGGTTGATTGGAAACTCCGATAACTGTTTGTAAATATCTCCCCCGCCCCCTCTAGAGAGAGTTGCGGAGCAACACCATCTACCTCTATTATCTTTATTTGCAAGCTTCCCATTTTTTCCTGGAATATAGGAGAATGCCCAGTGAAATCAACCCTTTCTTTTATTGCAATTTATTCATAGTTAGATGGGGAAGATTCGGACTCCTATGCGTTCTAGGAATAATAAACTCATCGTAAATGTGCTAATCGGATCTGGTTCAATGAGATCTGACATCGGTTTGCTACAGCGAGTGAAAGAAAAACAAATGAAGAATTGACAGAGCAGCTTAGCTCATAGTCAAAAACTTATCTGTTTAACTTGGGCATATTAATTAGCTCTTGATCATAAGAATTTTACCTCAAGTTATTGCGTAGGGGAACATTAATGAATTTTAAATGATATGATGATTGTTATAATGTGCATCAACAGTGCCTGATCTCCATAGCTTGGGTGTTTTGTTAGCGCTGATAGCTTTATCTGTGGGCGGAACTACCGTTATTCTATACTTGATTAGATTTATGCGGGAGAAGCAAAGTCGAAGAAAATATCGCTAACAATTCTCGATCGCACACTCCATTCTTCCGCAACTCTTCAAAAATAGATCTACTATAGAGAGGTCTTCGACAATCATGTTTCTTGTGTTTAGTGTTTGCTTAAGGTAACTTAGGTTGCGAAATATCCTCGCGGGTATTGCGATTAGTAGGCATAACGCTTCTCTTAAGCTTATAATATTAATTCTCCCTGATAGGCAGAGAATTGCAAGTATGAAATAAAAAAGAGGAGAGTCTATTGTTCAATAAACCCATAACGCTCTAGCTTTAGATCCTCCTCTTGGATCAGACCTATTCCTGCAGCATAATACTTAAGTTCAGTGGCATCGGGTTCAAGCGGAGTAGTTTCTTGTATTATAATAAGAGTATCCTTAAAGGCCCCAGATGGTGTTTGAATTAGTTTCCCCATATCTACTATTTCTGCTCTATTTAAGGCAACGTTAGGTGCTAGTACCAAAATGTCTTTCAAGTCAAAGCAATAATACAGAAGAAATAGACGTGTGAATAAGTGTGCCTCTTGCTGCGATAAGGATAATAGCTGTCAATCTATAAACAATAGGGGCGTGTCGGTCGGTTGGTATATGAAGGCTCACGGGAGCCAGAAGACAACACGACAGACAGAATATTTAGATTTATTCGTGAAAATCCTAGTTGTCACCTTAGAAAAATTAAAAAGGAGCTTGATCTAGCAATGGGCACAGTTCAATACCATCTTGACAAGCTAGAGAAGGCAGGCAGGATAACTTCTCAGAGACAGGGCTTTCACAAGTACTACTTTATAGTAGGAGCATTTGAAGAAAATGAAAAGCAACTATTAGAAGTTCTAAGCAATGAAACTGCACGAGAGATTCTCATGCTTATCATTGAGCAGAAGAAGTATCCATCACAAATTGAAATAAGCAAGCACATAGGTATCTCCTCAGCATCTGTAAGCTGGCAAATCAAGCGACTACAAGATTATAGAGTCATTGATGAAATTAAAGAAGGCAAGTTCAAGCGATACAAATTACATGGAGATTCTGACCAGGTTGTTGCTTTGCTAAAGAATTACTATCCTAGCATCTGGAACAGATGGAGCGACAGACTGGCAGAAATGTTCCTGTCGTTATCTCAAGGAGAGAAACAGTCATGACAGATTTGCTATCTATGCCGATTTGGTTTTTCCTTCTATCTTGGCTGATACGACAAGTAGAGAGCGGAATTAGTAATAGTGGTGGTGGTGGTGATAATGACCTTGACGAGGAAGATAACGGGAATCAAACAGAGCCTGAAGAAGAAGAGACAGGTGGTGGAGATGAATCAATAGGAACTGAGCTAGTGGAAGTTGAGCCTTATGAACCTATAACGCAAGCAATTAAGATAGCAATAGCAGCGTTTTCTCTCCTACTGCTTGGGCTCTCAATCTCTGCTTACAAGAAAACATCCCTTAAGAGACTACTCTATGCTGCAGTAGCGTTTGGATTATTTTCAATACAGATGTTTTTTGATTACTTAGAAGATGCCGTTCCTACTTTCGATACACCATACAGTGATATCATCTTTTTTGGGATTACTCTAGCCATTCTAATATTGTTCTTTATGGCTATTGTCCGAAGGAAGTAAAATAGGATAGGAGGACCTAAGTAGTTAGGATATGGTTCTAGCACACGCATTGTGAAATGCTGCTGCATCAACATTTTGTCGTATCTTTACTATAGTAAATTTAAATCATTTTCAATTGAAGGTTATTACACCTTAAAGGATAAGATTGGTACTTTTGCAACGCTTCGAATACCATTAATTTTTGATCTTTTTTGCCTACTAAGGTATGGATTACATAATAGCTAATTGTATTGCGTACGTACGATATAAATTTCAATAAGAAAGAATAATTTCCGTAAAAATTTTAACCACTATATCATATTGAAAAATTTCTTTAAGAAAGAGATGAGAAAAATAAAAATATTAGCAATGCTTTACAGATCTATGGAGGCGCATGAAAATTTACAGGTTTTGCGAAGACCTGTGATGAAAGGAGCAAAGTATGGCGCAATTGCAGGCCTTATTGCTACTTGGTCTATCTCTACTGCTATAGCTGCTTCAGAGTTAGAACTAGGCTTACCAATTAGTACGTTTTATGCCGTTATGGGGATTAGTCTGGGCTCAATTGATTTTGTCACTGCTGCTTATCTTGGATTTGGATTGCATCTTCTTACAGGGACTATTCTTGGAGCTGTTTTTGGGGGACTAGCTGTAAGAGTTGAAATGCCAAGAAATATTACCAATACTTTTGACCCGTACAGATCCATCCTAATGGGAATAGTTACAGGCATTGTAGTTTGGCTGGTCCTATTTTTGCCAGTAACTG
>JBKPEN010000123.1:0-3909 GCA_046728425.1 Thermoproteota archaeon | reverse complement strand
TACGGCGTTGACTCGCATGGCTTAGTCCTACTCTGATAGCAGTCGGGTCCGGCAGGATCAACCGGAGTCAATCCTTTATTTTCTCAATTATAATGAGAGTACGGCCGGACAACTTGGTATTGTGCGGATCGTATTTGGGTGTGTTCGTGTGACCGAGTCAGATCCAATGTGGTCATCGGATCTCCATAGTATGAGCGCAACTGGAGGTCAGTGAATCACAAAATGGCACTAAGACCAAACATCCTCACTGACGCCGCCTTACATATTGCGTTCGAAGCATCCATCCTTTTACAATGCACTGATATAAACCTTTTCGGATTCGCCTTAGAGCGTGCGCTGTACTAACCATCAAACTACAGATGGAGCTAATAATTTTCACATAAGGCTATCAAAAGCAGATAAATAAACCCTTTGAAAGAATTTCCTTTGTTTCATTATGGAATTTACCACCAAAAGACAAGGACGTCGCTGATTTTAAAAATTTGTTCACATTGTCGCATCAGGATTTGATCGCCCATGATCAACTGATCCGCAGACTAGATTGTATATTTGTATATTAGCTTCTTTTTTATATCTTAACAGAATAGTATAGCAATTGGAATTTTGAAAATATAGAGAAAGAATACTTTCTGCTGTTGGTCAAGGTTATCTTTCCAATATACAAGCTCTATATAGCATAGGGCTGTAAATCTCGTTTATGCAAAAAGAGAGCGCGGGTCACTCAAACGTCAGAAAGCCAAACAGACTTGCACATGAAACGAGTCCTTACCTGTTACAGCATGCTTACAATCCTGTTGACTGGTATTCTTGGGGAGAGGAGGCTCTGCAAAAAGCAAAATATGAAGATAAGCCGATCTTTCTTAGTATTGGTTATAGCGCATGTCACTGGTGCCATGTCATGGCACATGAGTCTTTTGAAGATGATCAGGTTGCAAGGATAATGAATGAGAACTTTATTAACATCAAGGTTGACAGAGAGGAGCGTCCGGACCTCGATGATATTTACCAACGCGCCTGCCAGCTTGCTACTGGGACCGGCGGTTGGCCGCTATCGATTTTTTTGACACCAGATCAAAAGCCGTTCTATGTTGGAACCTATTTTCCAAAGGAAGGCAGCAGCCATTACAACATGCCCGGCTTTAGGAATATACTCCTTCAGCTAGCAGATGCATATAAGAATAAGAAAAGTGAGATCCAGGCGGCAAGCAGTGAATTCACACAGTCTCTATCTCAAGCCGCGATGGATCTCGCAGTTCGAGCGGAGATAACAGACAAAATATCATTGGAGCGATCTATACTTGACGAAGCCGCAGTTGGCCTGCTTCAAATGGGAGACAGAATCTATGGCGGCTTCGGACATGCTCCAAAATTTCCAAATTCCTTGAACCTGATGTTCCTATTAAGATACTATAATATTTCAGGTATAAACCGCTTCCGAGATTTTGTCATTTTCAGTGCAGATAAAATGGCCGAAGGCGGCATTCATGACCATCTTGGTGGAGGTTTTGCCCGTTACGCGACTGACCAGAAATGGCTTGTTCCACATTTTGAAAAAATGCTATATGATAATGCTTTGCTCTCGCAGTTGTATGCTGAACTCTATCAGATTACAAATGCTGAATTGTACAAGCTGATAACATGCAAGACGCTTGACTATGTAATAAGAGAAATGACACATCCCTATGGTGGATTGTACTCTGCACAGGACGCCGATTCTGAGGGTGAAGAGGGCAAGTTCTATATTTGGAGTAAGAAAGAGATCGAATCTATAATTGACGACGGAGTTGCTACCAGCATCTTTTGCGAACACTATGGCGTCACAGGAGTAGGCAATTTTGAAGGCAAAAACATACTCAATGTCAGAGTGCCAATAACGACTCTTGCCAACAATTACAATAAGACGCCAGAACAAGCGGCGCAGATACTCAAAGAGGCCTCCGCAAAGCTCTTTGTAGCGAGGGAGGAAAGAGTCAAGCCTGCAAGAGATGAAAAGATTCTGACATCGTGGAACGGCCTTATGATATCAGCTTTTGCAAAGGGTTATGCCATCAGCGAAGATATAAGATACTTGCACGCTGCAAAGAATGCAGTTGAATTCATCGAAAGCAAGCTAGGCTCACATGAAGGTCGGCTGAGGCGTACCTTCAAAGACGGACAGTCAAAGTTGAACGCATATCTTGAAGACTATGCTTTTTACATCAGTGGCCTGCTCGACCTCTTTGCTGCAGATTCAAAACAAGGATACCTTGCCAAGTCCATTTTGTATACGGATTTTATGTTACAGCACTTTTGGGACGAGGAGGAAGGCAACTTATTCTTTACCTCTGACGATCATGAGCGGCTGATTTCAAGGACTAAGAACTTTTATGATCTTGCGACGCCGAGCGGCAATTCTATGGCTGCATCCAATCTTTTGAGGCTCTATCATTACACTCAGAACCAAAGCTATCTTGACAAGGCAATCAGAATAATGAAACTCGGATCGCGCTCTGCGGCTGAGAATCCCTTTGGCTTTGGGCAAATGCTCAACTCAATTTATCTTTACGTCACAAAGCCGATAGAGATAACGGTGGTTGTTACCGGCAGTAGGAATAACAATAACAACATCTCTAGCCTAGTAAGTTGGCTTAATAGGCAATTTCTTCCACATAGCATAACCAGTGTAGTTGATCGGAGCGAAGTTGCAAGGCTACAAGACTACCCCTTTTTTAAGGGGCGTGAAGCCAAAGGAGGGCAGGAAACCGCATTCGTTTGCAAAAACTTCACCTGCTCTCTCCCTATCCAATCAACCAAAGAGCTGGAAAGACACCTTACGCCTTAGTGATGTCTATCAACAGCTTGTCACCTACTCTAGGACTGCCGATATTCTCGTATCGCTTCTTTGGCATTGTTATTTGTATAACTGTCTGCGAGTATGTCTTGACCAAGGTCTGCGGCTGGGATTTCAGGATGGCTTCAAGAAGTGGCCTAATCTGCTGCTTTACATCCTTATCTGTCACAGCCCTATCGATGGCTTCCAATATCATTTGCTGTCGAGATACTGGCTCTAAGTCAATATCTTCGCTCAATGCAAGGCTTACGTTGGCTCCGGTTTCTGTCAGCTGATTTATTCGGTATCTGATACGGTCATCATCGTGCATGAATATTCATTACCTCTAATGGCTACTAAAACTTGCTATTTCTCCTGGATGCATCATACCGTGCACTAAAAAGGAAGTCACGTGTTCAAAACTTCCATTATCAGATATGTAAAGGTCCCAAGTATGCCCGCTTTTATGGATGCCTCGTAGCAAGGATTTGGCAGTCCAACTCGCATAAATCTATCATTAACGATTATATACATTCACACATGGGATAGATGAGGAAAATTTTTGACCCCAACCCCCTTTCTAAAGATGCTCGCGTTGAAAGATAGTTAGTGGAAACAAACGCAAATCTTAGGCATAAGTTGCCATAGAACAAGTGGAGCATATAATTGATTTTCGAACTGCAAGAGAGCAAAAAATATCAGGAGAGGGCTTTGGCATGATCCTTTAATGCAGCAACAACAAATGTAGTGAATATGAATCGCTCTAGAACGAAAATGCCTGCATCTATTTTACATTGGTCTTAATATATATGTGCCAGGTATATCCAAATAATCTCCCAATAGATCCAAGCCTCCGTATAATTTTTAACCAAAGAATCAGTATACAATAAAGCAACAGATGCAGCTGATAAAGAAATATGAGATAAAATCAAAGCATAAAATGGTAGACTTTCTCAACAGCCAGCCAGTTGGGAGAATTTCCTCAATAGACAGGGACGGATATCCACAGGTGATCCCAATGAACTTCGTCTATCATGGTGGAGTAATATACATGCATTCTCATCCCTTTGGTGAAAAGCTAGATAACATCAGACGCAACC
>JBKPEN010000244.1:0-12830 GCA_046728425.1 Thermoproteota archaeon | reverse complement strand
CATCTAACCTGTAGCGCCTATCAGATTTAATATTTTTCCTTATAGCATAAATACAAATAAGCACGCATGCTATCTATTGCCCAAGATACTTTCGGTGCAGAATATTAGGTTTGAGACGCTTGGCTTGCTTGAGCACATGTTTATGCATGATGGCTTTCAAGTCGAAAGGGTGAATGCACAAAATGACTCCGTGCCTACTAGCCCATTGGGATACGATGCCATAGTGATCCTCGGAGGCCCAATGTCAGTCTACGACGATTTACCCTACTTGCAAAAAGAGCAGGCGCTCATCAGTAATTCAATGAAGAATGGCACGCCAGTATTGGGCATATGCCTAGGCTCGCAACTCATAGCGCAGGCTGCAGGAGGCCGTGTCTACAAGGGCAAGAAGAAAGAGATAGGATGGTATGATGTATACCTGACACCGGCTAGTAGTAATGACATCTTTAGAGGCATTACAGATAAGACAATCAGGATATTCCAGTGGCATGGCGATACATATGACCTACCATCTAACGCGAAGATCCTTGCATATTCCGATCTGTATCCTCAGGCCTTTAGGATCGGGTCTGCAGTTGGAGTCCAGTTTCATTTTGAAGTAAATGAATTCCTCATACAAACATGGATGAAGGAGTACAGCGCAGAGTTAGCCGCTGAAAAGATCGAGCCCGAGAGCATATTGCCAGCGCCTTCCGAGTTAGAACAGCTGGCGGCTAGGTGCGGAGAGATATACAATAATTTTTCAAGGGTTTTGCAGAAATGACTAAAAATAATACATTTCATACATTAGGTAACTATATAAAAGCTAAACAGGTTTTTTCCATCAATAAAAATGACCAATGAGAAGGTTCAGAAGCTCTTTGATGACATTTATTCAAACAAGGAAAAAGTAATTACTGAAGAGCTTGCCAAACAAGTCTTAAGCGAGTATGGCGTCATGGTACCGAAATACTCGCTGGTCAAAAGTGCTGAGGAGGCTGAAATAGAGGCAGGAAAAGTAGGCTTTCCTCTCGTTGCGAAGATTGTTTCGCCGGAGATCTTGCACAAGACAGACGTTCGAGGTGTTAAGGTCGGTCTTAAAAACCAGGCTGATGTAAAGAATACATTTAACGACATGTATGGTAGGCTGAGCAAGCAATACAATGTAAAAGGCGTCCTGCTTGAGAAAATGGCTACAGCTGGTGGGGTGGAGCTCATTGTTGGCCTGCAGAATGACCCGCAGTTTGGCCCCGTAATCATGGCTGGCATCGGTGGCATCTATACTGAAGTCTTCAAAGACGTTTCATTCAGAGTATTGCCAATAACAAATGAAGATGTCCTCAGCATGATAGATGACCTAAAGGGAAACAAGATACTCAAGGGCTTCCGAGGGATGCCGCCTGTCAACTTGAATATGCTCGCTGAAGCGCTAGTAAATATAGGCAAATTTGGGACGGAGATGGCTCCATACTATGAAAGCATAGACTTTAACCCCATCATATTCTATGAAAATGAATATGTCGTAGTCGATGCTAAGATCCTACTACGCGAAAAGCCAGATCTAGAAGTCATCTCAAAGGCCCAACCAGAATCCGAATATCTGGATCAGTTCTTCAACGCAAAGTCGGTAGCGCTGATTGGTGCCTCACCTGAGCCTGGCAAGGTAGGCAACTCTGTTTTGGAAAGCTTGGCAAAGCATGAGTACATGGGCAAGGTGTATCCGGTGAACGCAAAAGGCTATTCTGTGATTATGGGCCTCAAGGCGTATAAGAGTCTTGAAGAGATCCCTGACAGGGTAGATGTCGTAGTAGTTACGGTCGATTTAAAGTTTGTGCCAGATCTATTAAAGTCGGCGGCCAAGAAAGGCATCCATAACTTTGTGATTATTTCCGGCGGGGGTAAAGAACTTGGAGGCGAGCGCGCAACTATTGAGGGCCAGATCCGAGAGCTGTCAAAGCAGCTTCAAATTAGGATCATCGGTCCCAATTGCATAGGCATGTTCAATGGCGAAAACCGCCTTGATTGTGCGTTCCAGGGCCATGCAAGAATGATACGTCCCAGAAAGGGCAATGTTGCTTTCCTCTCACAGAGTGGAACAGTAGGCATTGCTTTCATGGAGAGCTCAGATACATTTGGCATGAGCAAGATGATATCATACGGCAATAGATCGGATGTGGACGAGGCCGACATGATCTGGTATCTCTCTGAAGACCCACAAACTAGAGTCATTGGGCTCTACGTTGAAGGGTTGGGTGACGGCAGGAAGTTTTTGAATACTGCAAAGAGAGTAATCAAGGAGCGGGGCAAGCCTGTAGTCGTATTCAAAAACGGCAGATCTGCAAGAGGGGCTAAGCAAGCCGCTTCTCACACTGGATCACTTGGCGGCTCTTATGCAGTAGTGAAGGGTGCACTTGATCAGGCTGGTATCATATCAGTCGATAGCTACGAAGAACTGACGGCTGCTCTCAAGGCACTCACGTGGCAACCTGTGCCAAGCGGAGGTAGAGTAGCAATGGTAACCAACGGGGCAGGCCCAATAATTGCTGCAATTGACCACTTTGAAAGGCTTGGTCTGCAAATAGCCGAATTGAGTGAAGAGACTAAAAAATCACTCAAGGATCACTATCCATCAACATACATCATAGGTAACCCTTGCGATATCACGGGATCTGCAAATGCAGATGACTATCAGTTTGCAATACAATCATTTATAGACGATCCCAATATTGACATCATCATGCCCTGGTTTGTTTTCCAAGATGATCCGCTTGAAGAATCAATTGTAAATGTTCTAGCCTCCTTCCAAAAACAAAAGAAAAAACCAATACTCGTAGGCGCCATGGGAGGACCGTTTACGGAAAAGATCTCAGAGCAGATTGAGGATACAAATGTTCCAGTCTACCACTCTGTCATTGAATGGGTAACTGCCGCCGGTGCTCTTGCCAAGTGGACAAGGGTAAGAGGGCAGACAAAATAAGCTGTTATTTTTTTTAGACTTGTAAGATATTACTACCTACTGGTTTAGTAGAAATATTTAAGCAAATTCTTTGGTTAATGTCCATTCTTTTAATCTTGAATATACGTCTACACGCTTATGCAAAGCTTCTAATTTTTTTGTACAACACGCGCTGACGTTGGTACATAAAATTATCCCAATACTAGGTTCAAGATTTTTAGTCACTAGTTCTCTAAAGAATAATTTCATACTATGTGCTGTATGATAGATGCGGACATTGAATCTGTTCAAAATGATTTGTGGTCATCTTAGACCACACTCAATATATGATCTTCTAATGCAGATGGATCATTAATTCATATTCGAACCAATCTCTAATTTAGGTGACAGCATAAAAATATCTATCTTGCTATGCATGACAATAAAATTCAGACTGATGATTGAATAACATTGAATGCCATAAAACATGTAGATCCTTGAAATAATTATGCCAAGCTCAAATGTGGCAAGATTATAATGGTTGTCAAAAAGATCTGCTGCAGCATCATTTACCTAATTAGTTGGGGGTAGCCATATGATGATTTAAATTAGATGCAACTGCATATCACCACTATTGCAAAAGAACTCGGCAGTTGAGGCAAGGAAGGCCTTTGGTACTCTGTTCATAGCAGTATCGATAGCGGTCTTGACTGCTTCTTTTCTTAGCGAAATTGCTTATATTATAGCCATCTTCCCACTTTACTACTATGCAATAATTTGGCTTGTCAGCTTTGGCGCAGTGTTTGGGGCAAGCTACCCCCGGTTACGCAAAGCAGTACCTGCAATCTTAGGTAGGATGAAGACAAGCACGAAGTGGTCTACAGGCGCAAAGGCAATCAATGGAATCTGCTGGGCAGGACCTTTTGCTGCAATAGCCGCTTTTCCCTCATTGTACCCGTACCTTATTTTAGCTGGCATAGGTCTTGGCAACTTGTCGACATATTTAATGATCAAGAGGTATAGTGGCTCCGACAATCGCGAGCAACTAATAGTCGCTATGATCTCTCTTGCTGCAATACCAGTAGCTGTTATAATCGACAGTATGCTTTTTGCAACACGACAAGACATTGCAGTAATGATATCAAGGATCTTTATTGGAATCGCCTACGGGGCTGGAGGTATGTTTGCGCTAGTAGGAAAAGCGGGCCCGGTGGGCTTCGATCCCACGACTTCCGGCTCTCTTCAATAGAATTTAGAAGGCAGGCGCTCTATCCATGCTGAGCTACGGGCCCCTCCCCCGCTCTAGCCCCTCTTGTTAATTTAATGATTGCGGGTTACAAGTATGTTTTTGTGTGTCAAGCCAGTTCGAGAAACCCTTATTATCAGTAGCATTATTATAGCAAGAATTGATCTATTCTTTTCTTAGAAGATATTTTAAGCTACGCAGAGGGGAGCGGTTGTACCTACCATTCGCTGAACTTATCTGGAAAGACTAGTGACACAATTGACTTAACATGTAATACAAGATTCACATTAAAAATGCACATTTAGTATAAAATCTATACCAAGAAACTATAATAGCCAGTCGACGACTTTTAGATATTGTGTGAAAGATAGTGGTTGAAAATGATAAAACTGGTAACGCACAAGAATTTATGCAAGAACAAATCAATAAAATGTTTGAATTTTGGAGCAGTAATTTGAAACTGCCTACAATTGGTCCTATGTACGCCTTTTCAAAGGATTTTAGTTCCTTTGCAAACGATTTTGTCACGCTCGGTAAGCTCATGATTGAACTCAAAAGCAACATGGACAACTACTGGTCGCTTGTAGGCGCAGCCTACACAAATGCAATAAGAAAAACAGCAGAGCAAGCTCCAATGCAGTTGGCAACAAAAAAAGATATTGAGAATTACCGACGCGCTGCCATTGAGGCTTTTGAGGACAGTTTCACTGATCTCTTTACATCCGCGGAATTTTCTCAGGTCTACGGTAAGCTATTTGGCAGTCAGTTGAATGTATTAAGAGCTATGCAGAGCATAATAGAGAAGAATTTCAAGGTGCTCAACCTCCCAACGAGAAGCGAGGTTGACGATATACTGAAAGATATTGTGGAACTAAAGAGAACTCTGCGGGATATGAAGAGGAGTGTTGAGGCGAGGAATGACCAAGCAAGAATTGCAACCTGACCAAAAGAAGGAGGAAAAAAACGTCCAACCGCCGCAAAGCGAGCCGGAGGGACCGATAAAAAAAGAGTCTACACTTGCTGAGGAAATCGTGGAGGCATATAGCAAGCTAGAAAAGGCAAGGGATATTCTCCACACAGCTGGCAACATTGGAGTTGGCGAAACTCCCAACGAGGTTCTGGTTGAAAAAAGAGCTTACAGACTGTTGCACTATCAGCAGATGGTCAGTAAGACGGCGAGGACTCCGATACTTGTTGTTTATGCACTCGTCAACAGGTCATATGTGCTTGATCTCCAGCCTGATAAAAGCTGGATTCGCAGCCTGCTAAGTCAAGGTTTTGATGTCTATCTTATAGACTGGAAGACGCCTACTGCTGCAGACAAGTACATTTCATTTGACGACTATGTCAATTGCTATATCGATGACTGCGTTGAGTTTGTACTGAAAAAGAATAAGGTAGAAAAGCTGACGCTCCACGGCTATTGCATGGGCGGAACCATGTCAACTATGTATGCTGCACTGCACCAAGATAAGGTAAGGAATCTTGCGGTAATTGCACCTGTGATAGACGGTGAGAATGATTTTACAGTTATTGGAAACCTTGCAAAGAACATGGATGTCGACAAGATGCTGCAAGTCATCGGAAATTTGCAATCTGAGCAATTATACGCATTATATTTGACACTTAAGCCATTCAAGCAGGGCATCAATAAATACTTCAATCTTCTTCAGAATGTCGATAATGAGCAGTTTGTCGGCAACTTTTTGCGCCTCGAAAAATGGTTGTATGATACGCCTCCAATAGCAGGGGAAACGTTCAGACAATGGATATCAGATATCTATCAGAAGAACCTGCTGGTGAAGAATGAAATGAAGCTGAACGGTAAGATAGTAGACTTATCAACGATCAAGGTTCCACTACTCAACGTTATCGCTGACGAAGATCACCTTGTGTCGCCGCAGTGCAGCGCTCCTCTAAATGATGTAGTCTCAAGCATCGATAAACGTCTGATGAGGTTTCACACCGGTCATGTGGGGCTTATTGCTAGTCTTTACTCACAAAATAACGTACTACCAAAAGTCGGACAATGGCTTATGGCCAGATCGCAGTAGAAGTTATGATGTTTGTGAAACTGCATTTAATGGAAGTTACACACTTTGATAGAGACATTCTAAAAGGGCATGGTTCTTGAAGGCATACCAAGTGGCTATGAGATCCGCTTTTTGATCGATATTGGCATTGTACTGGGAGCCGGATTTGCAATTGGTGCAGAAAGAGAATCAAGGAACAAGCCGGCCGGGATCAGTACTCATTGTCTTGTAATTGGAGGTGCTATGATTTTTACGTTTCTGTCCTCCTTAGTGGATCCAAATTCTACCTCAAGAATTGCTGCACAGGTGGTATCGGGCATTGGGTTCTTGGGAGCTGGCATTATCTTGAAAAGCGAGATTGACAAAAAGATTACTAACGTGACTACTGCTGCCGCTATATGGTATGCTGCTTCAATAGGCATGGCAATAGGCTACGAATACTACTTTTTGGCAGCTGTGGCTACAGCGTTTGCTGTTGGAGTGCCCCGAATACCCCACATTTCAAAACTGGTGAAAAAAGATGAAGAGACCTAATTGCAGGTTACAACAATTCAATATTGACAATGTAGCTGCCACACACGCCCACACTCATACCCACACCTGCAACACTTCTTCCAATATGTCATGCTCTTACAATTTATAGATTAGATAATTGTGAGGATGTTGTTGCTTGCTAATGCACGATGAACTAAAAAAGGCTATCCCATCTACGTTGCTTCAACATTAAGGTCTGGCTGCAATGGGAAAGCGAAAAATTTTCAAATGCTTCGAGGACGCGGTAGCGAGTTGTGCGCTAGTCGTAAATAGTGGAGGAGTCGTAGTCTATCCAACTGACACAATCTACGGAATAGGCTGCGATCCATACAATGACTTGGCAGTCAAACGAATCTTTACAATAAAAGGCAGAAGTGAAAAAAAACCATTACCCGTTTTGACGTACAGCATACAAGATGCAGAAAGAATAGTGTCCCTTGGCAAGACTGGCAGGATGCTTGCTGAAAGATACTGGCCTGGCGGACTAACAATAGTGGCTCCAATAATCGATCGCAGAATATCACCCCAGGCCATGGCTGGCAGTCCTAGCTTGGCAGTGCGTATTCCTGCCAACAAGTGTGTCTTACTGCTTCTCAGTCATTGCAGATATCTTATAGGCACCAGCGCGAACTTATCCGGACACAGGGCGCTAAAAAGCGCACAAGAAGTGGTTAATTCAGGGCTTGAAGGGTATGATGCACTTTTAGATGGTGGAACGGTCGAAAAGGGTGTAGAATCCACCATAGTATCTGTTGAAGACAAGCCTAAAATATTGCGTGAAGGCGCGATAAAATCAAGGGAGATATTGCATTTCGTTGGACAGCTTTAACCTTATTGTGTCCACTTATAGATTTAGGGAAGAAGATGCACAAGACGAAATTCTTGAGTTGCTTGATAAATTTGGCGACGAGACCGCAGAGTCCGAAATAATTGAGATAAAGGGGATGATACTTGTACAGAGCTCATTGGACCCCCTCAGTGTGATCGATAAACTCAAGAAGGTTGTAGCCTCAGAACCTTGGCAGGTTCGTTATGTTCTGCGTGTATTGCCAGTACAAGTTGTTGTCCCCACACGGCTTGATACAATAATGCACGCGACAAGAGATCTCATTAAAAAAATAGGCAACGACACTTTCAGAGTGACTGTTGAAAAAAGGCATAATTCACTTGGTTCAATGCAAATTGTAAAGGCGATAGCGGGCCAGATCAGTAACAAAGTCGATCTGGAGAACCCTACCTGGGTTATCTTGGTGCAGGTACTTGGAGGAGTAACGGGAGTATCTGTCCTTCGGCCGTATCAGATTTTCAGCTCTGTAATTGAAAAGCGTAAATGATAATTTTATCTTATCAGTATTGCTGCCTTTTCCAAAAGGTATTGTAGAAATTCACTATCATCTAATTTTGTGGTAATACCTAGCATGCGTGCAAGCCTAATCTTCTTATCTTTACTTGGCATTAGCACAAAATCGTTCAAGTCAAATTCGCTTCTAATCTGCCTTTCAAATTGGTGTATCGATTCACCATCTTGTGAAAAAGCAATAAAGCAGCCGGCGGTATCCTTCTTCAAACCGGCCCTTCTGATCGCTTCTAAAATTTGGTTGGTACCTGCGAGCCTTACCAGTAGTTCAGTTTCACGCCTGTTTGTAAGCATGACTTTTCTTTTGTCTGCTTCAAGCACTATTCTGAGCACTCCTCTTACATGTTCTTCTCCATAGACTGAATTAGCATTTACTGCTTGTATTGATACGTTGCCGTGCTGTGCACGTAGCATATCGACTAGTTTGCCTGGATCTTGTATTATCCTTTGGACACCTGTAATCGATAGATGATGGCCACCAAGCATTCAATCTGTTCCACCATGAACTACCGGGACAATCGTAACTGTATCACCGCTTTTTACCACAGTGCTATGCCCATGAAGTGAAGCAGAATCGACATCATTTAATGTGATTATCAAATTGCTTCTTTGTATGAGGTGAGGCTTAGCTGAAATGGTTGTTAAAAAGTCTAAAATGTCAGAGACTGATGCATAGGGCCGGTCAAGATTGATCAAAGGTTTGCCAACTGCTTTTTTTGCTCCACCAAGCAGCCTTATAGTTATCATTCGTTAGCTTCTTCTTCCTCAGTTTCTCCTACTGCAGACACCATTGAAGCCTTTTCTTGTGCGGCTTGCTTTCGCAAATGCGCTGTAATGTAACCGGCTAGCTCGTTTCTTAAGACCTTGGACCTGATTATGGCTACTTCGCTAATGACATGCTTATTAGCATCAAAATCAAGACCAAATTTATCTGGATATTTTTCCAATAGCTCAGTAGATATGCGCTTTATTCTGTTCATATGTAGTAGAAAGGGCAATTTCAAGGATATTTTATCTTTGTTATGTGTATCCAAGATAGGCCTTAGAATTATTTTGCAGCAACTCTGCTGTCTCATCATATGATAAACCAACGGTATGTGCAGCTGATGCAACAACGCTGACTAAACAAGACGTGGAAATTGCTGGCTTGTTCTCAAAGCACTTCGAGTATTGCACAGGACCATCAGTTTCGACCAAAAAGCGATCTCTATCTGTGTTTTTTAACAGCACCTTCTTGTCTTCTGAGTATACAAGCGGGGGGCCATACGAAACATACAGCCCAATATCCATGCATTTTGCCAGCTGTTTCTTACTCCCTGCAAACCAGTGTAACAATGCACTCTTGATATGGTAAGACGGTAGTATTTCTAATACTGCATCGAGCATTCTTCTAGAATGAATCGATACAGGTCTGCCTGTTAACTCTGCCATCTCAAGCATTGCGTGAAAGACCTGTTCTTGCCGCTTGATAGGCACATTGTAAGTGCCGTCAAGACCAATTTCACCTACACCATCTATTGATTGCAAGTTAGACCTGAAGATTTCTCTGAACCTTTCTAAATCTTCTCTATCCGAAGCTTCTGGGTGTATACCGATAAATTGCTTGATCACGTTGCGGTGGTCATTGAATAGGTTGAAACTTCTAATTGTAGTTTCGACATCAACAGTAACAGAGCACGCGATTATTTTCATCATACTCAGGCTCGATATTATATGATGTACGTAGTCTGAATATTTGTTATCAGTGAGATGAATATGAATATCAAAGAGCATCAATGTATATGTTGATAGAGATGCAATATAAAATAAATATTTGTAGAAAAAAAGTCTCGCTGCAAAGAGACTTATCATATTACAAGTATAAGTACACTTTTAATATAGTTAGGTCAGGTACTGCCTATGTCTTCTGGACCTGAGTTTGGCCTTGCAGCAATGTATCGTGTCATGAAAAAATCGGGCGCAGATCGTGTTAGCGATGATGCAGCCGATGAGCTAAGAAAGGTTCTAGAAGAGGTAGCAGAGAGAATTGCTAAGCAGGCAGTAGACCTATCTTTGCATGCAGGAAGAAAAACAATCAAGCCAGAGGACATTAGGTTTGCTTCCAAGAATGTGATAAGACTATAGCTAGCCAGCAAGAGTCCAAATCATCTAATTGCCACTGCCAGCAAATAGCGGTCATATGCATAATATGAAAAAAGGCATAAGAAATTAGCTCTGTTAATAATGTAATTTTTTTATCTAATTGATGAGAAGACCACCACCAAATGTGCATTATTACTGATTAACTCATTGGTAAATTAGGAGTATGACGGTAATACAATTTTCCAGTTAGCGTGAACGGTATTTTGCATACAGCCATGCTCCCCCGACCACTACAATAATCAATATTATTATCCCAGCAATTACTGGTGCTAGCAGCCTAATAATAAAGCCGACTATTGCAAAGAACACAATTAGCACAATCACTGCAACTATAATAGCTGCTATCGCGCCCAGGACCACGCATTAGTGTAGGCATAAATAATAATTGTATACTTTAGCCGATATTTCTGGTACATGAGTTTTGCCTTCATTGGGCTACATAAGAGATAATGACATCAAGAAGCGCAATATGCATTCCTATGTACTACAACTCTGATAGTTATCAATAATAATTATTCAATGATTGAATTATCGTATTTAGAAGACAATCCAAATTAATACTATGTTGTCAAAAAGCTTAAGGAATTCAAAGAAAATTATTATCCCATCCTTCTGTAGTATTTCTGGATGCCGCCAAAATATGTATCAATTCATAAAGCGATTCAAATACTTAATGTCGATAGATACATGAAGAAAAAATAATTGAGGGTCTCTGAATTGATATCTGTTATACTGTGTGCATTAAATTGCTAAAATCACATCCGCTTTCTGAGAGCGTCTCTGACTACATAGAATTCTGAAAATCCGCAGTTTCTGCATGAAATGAATCTGAAGACGAAGTTTGCATCTTGGTCTTCAATCGCTGTCCTTAATTTTTCCGCAATCTTTGATGGAGAGGTAAAGGGTATGGATAAGAATGAAGGATGCTCTATCATATCACCTGATATGCATTTTGGACACTTAACGCTGTTATTATCATGATCACTGCCGTCGTCATCATCATCATTGATACTAGGCTCCATTGCGCTTATTCATCAGACCTAGTTGGATCACCCTCAATATTCGTTTTTGTAATACCCTCGTCCATGCGTTTTTTTATATCTCTGCTTACATTTGCTCGTTGATTCTTATTGTCGTCGCCTCTTTGAGAGGGCTTTTTGCTATCTTCTTTTGTTCCCTCAATACCCTCGTCCATATCTGTATAATAATAGTGCAATATGCTATAAGACGCATATATGGCGGATCCTATGGTAACAATATTTACAACAATAACTTGGCCATGGTCTCTCTTCATTTCGCGAAAGTAATCTAAAGGAAATAGTCAATGTTAAATACTTGTATGCTATAATATTTTCTCTACAAGTTGCAGGAACAATCATTGAAGAAAAATAATGAAAAGATTACCATATTAATTGTTGATGACGATATAGATACTTTGACGGTGACACGTAGAAGCTTGGAACATGTAGGATTCAAAGTTCATGCTTTTGTAGATCCACTTGCAGCATTACACCATATTGAGAATGATTGCAAATACTGCCAGGTGTTGGTATCTGATATTAGGATGCCTGCATTGAATGGTTTTCAGCTTGTCAGAAAAGTAAAGGATCTGCGACCCGAAATGAAAGTCATAATGATGACCATGTTTGAGGTAAACAAGCCAGAATTTGAAGCTGTTTTTCCATCGACTCCTATTGATGCTGTAATAAGAAAGCCGTTTGTACCTTCGCAGCTGATAGAAAAAATAAGATGATTTTTGGCCCCGATGACTCAACAGAAAACGAGACGTATGGAAGTGCATGACCGGTCATAAAATAGCAAATCATTTAACAACAATGTGGTGGTGAGGAAAACTGCTGCCGAGAAGTTTCCACTCTGGATTCATATTAGACATTGCGATGATGGAAAGTGATGTCATTTATAGTGATTAGCTCCATAAGATGATCTCCCAACTCTTAAATCGAATTGTGCTTTCCTTACAGCAAGGCAAAAATATATGCATCCTGAGGATTTGAACAATATTTGGATATGCTCGAACTGCCAAACTGCTTTCGCCTTCCACAGTGATATGATGGATCACATAAGGAACACACGACATAAACACATAAAGAAATTTGATTTGAATACAGGTAGGCTCATTGAAGTCAGAGCAATGGTCTGATCAGATACCTCTATTATGAATTTTTTCTACAATCCCTGCCCAAACACCAGATGGTCGCCTAGTATGCTATCCTGCCCTATTTTCAACTACCGCAGCCTATGCCAGCCAGGAAGTAAGAGATCTAGCTAATTGATAGATGATATTATATTTCTTTGGCACTATTACATTTAATATCCCATCAAGCTTTGATCAGTAATCAATCAGTAACCAAGACATGATAATAAATTGATAAGCTCATTCTCATGTTTCCTATCTCACTACCATATCAATTGCTAAGTGCTCTTTTACAGAGGATATATTATTATGCTCCTATGCAACAGCCAGGATGAGTATATGATTATATGATTCCTCTACAATAGGGTCTATAAACGAAGGGCTAGAAGCAGATCAGCTTTGCATTTATGCTTCCGTCTTAACGTCTTGCTTTAGCTTTCTCGCCATAC
>JBKPEN010000221.1:0-13742 GCA_046728425.1 Thermoproteota archaeon | reverse complement strand
CTTACGAAGTGCCAGCCAATAGCTGTAGACGATGTAGTTGAATATCTTGCCCAGTGTATTGATCTAAAAGAGACTGAGGGAAAAATATTTGACATAGGAGGGCCTGATGTTTTGACATATCTTGATATGATGAGGAAATATGCTAAAATGTTAAACAAGTCGGTGCAGGTCATAATCATACCATTTCTTACTCCTCGTCTATCATCTTATTGGGTGGACTTGGTGACACCTATTAGGGCATCGCTTGCAAGGCCACTGATAGACAGCCTCAAACACGACGCCACAGTAGAGGATGACTCGATTAGGAAAGTGATTCCAATCCAACTGAAATCATTTGAAGAAGCCATCCAAGAAGCAAGAAATGAGAGGGAGCATATTCGGCAACCAAATAGGATTATCAAAGAGAGAAGCACTCAGGAAATTAACAGCAAGCTATTGATGCTTTCATTGCTTTTAATGGCTGCAATTGGCTCGACCTATTATATTTTGGATGCAAGACCTGAAATCTATCACACCAATTGGATTGTTCTTGGCGTATTATGGTATCTTAGCATAGCATTTGCCATCTACTTTCTGAGATACGGTGCCAGGTTAGGAGCTCTCACAGCAGGTGTGTTAGGCTGGCTAACTCTTGCATTCTGGCTCATCGATAACATTTACATTGTATGGGGGACATCAGTCATCGCTTCATCTCCAGGTGAAACTATTACGATTCGCAACTTCATTGGAGCAGGAGTTGCTGCACTTGTTGTTGTAACTTCACATAATCTGTTCCATAAATTGCGATAAAGAGAAAAGAAAGATCCCAAAAGAACAAAATCTATTTTATTACATTATCTTTAGTCGTAGCATTGATAACCACACCACATATTAGCCACCAGTTAAGTGAAAAGACTCGTGTACACAATTCATGTCGTCATAGTTCAAATACAGTATTACAAATACACGCCGCCCACTTATCGCTCATGATTTGAAAATCTTCAGGGGTGATCCCAGATACCTGAGAACTATATATATGATGCAGTGTTACGAATATACCATTCGCTATCATCATTTCATCCAACTGATGGACCTTTTCAAAGTAGCTATGCAAGAACGCTTTTTTGTGTTGTTTAGAGAGAGATATCAATTTTCTTCTTGCCAATATTATCAGTATCTAGGAGTACACACATTCTTCCAATAATTAATTAGGAGTGAGCTCACTCACTAGCTGATTTGATATAGATACTTCGATCAGATAATACCTGTGTATAAGGCTCTATATCTGTATCATGGTTTATAGTGTTATCAATAATGATTGCACCTGACTCTCGTATTGATAAAGTATTGGCACCTGAAATGCCGCGGACATTGGCCGTATTAAAAACCTGGTTTTCAATATTGATACTTGCATCAGAGGTCATGATATAGTGAAAATCTGTAATATTGCCAAATATATTATTTGAAAATGTATTATTAGAAGATGCTATTGCTCGGATGGCATTTTGCATATCATCGAAGGTATTACTATATATTCTATTGCCACTGCTCATTCCATCTTCATCTAATTGCAGTGGGTTATGTACTGATATTCCAGTTGTGGAATTACTTATGTCGTTCCCATAAACCTGATTGTTTTGAGATTCAGAAATGGAGATTGGATATGCAGATCCGTATTGATTGTATATCAAGTTGTTTCTTATTATTGAATCATGTGTGGCTCGAGAGAACATAAGGCCCGATCCAGCATTATTGTATACTTCATTTCCTTCAAATATAATATCGTAGCAGTCCAATGAACATATGACAGCAATGTCTTTGTTGTTGTATACTTTGTTGTTTGATACTGTCATGTGATGCGTACCAGTATGCGGATCAAGGGCATACTTGATATTGCCAAAGAACTCATTACCATCAATCATAATATTGTAGGCGCCTGCAGAATAGAATCCCATCCAGTTGTCATGGATTCTTGAGTTTCTTATGGCAAAATCATGTGATGGGCCATCTGTTGATTCTCCTAAATCGATTCCGCGTCTAGGAGGTGCATCGTATCCTAAATACGCAACCTCGGAATTTTCAATAAATCCACCCTCACTAACTCGCAAGTTGATAAATGCTCTTGGAACTGATCCTGTGTCTGTCTGAGAGACAGGCGAGTCAGTTTCAGGATCCCAAGATGTTATAGTTATACCATTTATTTCTATTCTTCCTTGAACTATTATTCCATTTGCACCACCAATCTTGAGATATTGCAAACCATCCTCGTTTGAATTCATTGCAAAGGTGATGCCATCACTTACCTGCAGGTTAGCATTTAGAAGGTATTCCCCATCTCTAAGCTCTTCAAGTATCTCAGGATCATTTATGGCCTGAACAACGTCTAGAAACGATGCGTCGCAGTTAATGGCAATAGTGTTTTCTGCAGCTTCATACTGTATACATTCTACTTCCTCATCTGTCATTTCTCCTTCTTCGTCATCCGTTACTTCTTCTTGTTGTTGTTCTTCGTCTTCTCCCTCATCTGTTGATTCTTCTTCATCATCAAAGAAGAGTTCTATCTGCTGAAATGATGGGCCGGTAATAGAGAAAATGAGAATAGCTGCTACAGCAGCAATAAAAAATACTTTAGGAATAATCATCATTAATTTGCTTCCTTTCACACATTTAAACAAAAGGGTTGCTCATAAGGTAAGAAAAAAACAAGAGACATAGTCTATATCTTAATTCTATGAGTTTTTTGTTATTAGATCAAACAGTAAATTAACAGTTCTACTTTATTAATTGATGTAGTCAAAGAGAGTGCCATAAATTCTGCAGTAAAAGGTTAGACTTCAACTTCACAAAAGACATTAAGCAACAAGCATTACAAAGCCAAAATATTACAAAGTTGTATAAACTCTTCTCATATCTACTATTCTCAATTGGAGAATATTCTAATTTCATCATGTCCTACTTATTTCATTACCAACACTTATTTAATAGTTATAGTAGAGCAGTTGACATTAAGTCACGTACAACTTTTTTGCCAGAATTACAGCAGGTGCAATGAGAAGCAGAGTTGCTAGCCCATAGAGGAGGCCTGCTGTTCCACTTACAAACACCGAATCAAGTATTATTACGGAGATGACCATGTTTCTGACTGCCTTTTGCACTGAAGGCAACTCTTTCATAAGATACTGCCTCAAAGTAACAATCATGACTATGGCAAATATCGACAGGTTTACAAGAAATGCCCATTGCAGTTGCAGCAACAAGCCTAAAGTGGCTACAGCTGAAATAACACCAAATACCATTAAGAAGACTATAATGGAATTTGGTCTTTCATTTCCTGTTTCTTTCTTGCTCAGGAGGGTGATCGCTACTATGTATAAGAATAGCGAGGCTGCAGCAGTCCCTACAATAGCATATGAATGATTATTGAGGTATAGCAATACAGGGCTTGCTCCAAAGATCACATTTAGAAACCTAGCGCTACCCATTGCAAATGGTCCTGAAGGGCCATGCTTTAGCCGATAATCATAGACAATTATTGCAAAAGTGAGTACTAGGCTAACTGCAAAGCTTATAGGACCAAGTATCAAGGCGATTGTGTTTGCAATTAATATTGCAACGATAGCAATTGCCAGGGCGTGCCTTTTTGAGATATTTCCAGAAGGAAGAGGTCTAAATGGACGTTCTCTTTTATCTATCTCAACATCAAAATAGTCATTTAGAACTATTCCTCCAATATACAACAAGCCTGAAGAGACCATAAGTGCAGTCAAGTGCACGCTGTTTGCTTCGGCTACTGTAACCGCTGCAAAGTAACCAGTCAATATATTAGAAGGTGCAGTGAATACGTTTGGTAGCCTAATTAGCAGAAGATATTCTTTGAGCCGTTGGCTTACGTTATTCTGCAAAGGTAGTCGTACGCCTCTGTTGCTGCGTCTACGGGATTATCTTGGTATGGATAGAGCTCGACAGTAACAAACCCTCGGTAGCCAATGTCATCCATTGCATCAAAGACTGAACGAAAATCGATCGAGCCCTTGCCTGGGATCAGGTGGTTGTGAATTCTAGTGTGTGCAATGTCCGCTAAGTGAAAATGCTCGATATAATCGGACAACTCATAGACGACTTTGGCTGGATCTTCATTTACGCAATAAAAGTGGCTGATGTCTAAGTTGAGCCTAATGTACTTCTTAGAGTTAATAATTTTTGTCATAAAGTTCTTGAACTGCCTTGAATTTTCAATGAGAAGTCCTGGTTCTGGCTCAATTAGCACTTTTATGTCTTCTTGTTCCGCTATTCTTGCTACCCTTGTCATACCATCAAGAAATATTTTTTCAAGCCGGCTTAAACCCGGGTATTGTTGTTGTTGTTGTTGTTGTGATGGTGATGAGGAGGATGGTTGTTGTTGTGGTCGTGGCGGCAGTGGACCACCTGGCTCTGTAGATAGGTGCTTTGCTCCGATTTTTTTTGCGAGTCTTATGCATTCAATTGTATGCTCTATACGCATCTTTCTGCTATCCTCTATCCAAGAGGGATGGTATGTATCTCCAATTGCGTATAGGGTAAATGCATTGAGGTTTGAGATTTGCATGTTGGACGATACAAGAGTTTTCTTCAATGATCTAACCTGATTGTCTGTAAAAGTAGGTGGATATGCATGCGGAATATCACACAGGATCTCAACACCGCTGTAGCCTACCTTTGCAATCTCTCTTATCGAATCTTCAAGGGAGTATCGCTTGAAGGCATTAGTGCTAAATGCCAACTTGATCATTTTTTATTACTACACTACGGCTTCCAGGTAAATCGTGGCGATTGCTTGAAGAAATTGTAGGCATTGTAGAATGTTACACGCTCGATTTCATTAGTGCTAAAGCCGGTTTTCCTCATCTCTCTTGCTACAAGGGGAACGCTAAGCGGGTCTGACGGACCCCAGTCAGCTGCACTATGAATCATTATTCTTTCTGTACCATATTTTTTGATTATGTTCATTGCACGTTCTGGTGATAACTTTGACACAGGATACACGGAAAGTCCAGCCCACATCCCAAACTCAAGTGTCTTTTGAATTGTTTCTTCTACATTATGGTCTATCAAAATTTTCTGTCTATTGTAGCGCTTTCCATGCTCGCTATTTAATATCTTCTCAATACGTTGCATGCCTTCTGGTTTGTTAGTGTGCGGTAGGTGAACTGTCATGAGCATGTTCTTTTCTGCTGCAATATGCATTTGTTTTACAAATACCTCCTCTTCGAGATCATTTATGAGGTTGTATCCAAGCTCTCCGATAGCTACTACGCGCTCCCTGTCTAAATATTTCTTCATAGCTTCCATAGCCTCTAGGGCTAGCGGCCGTTCCATTGCCTCCTTTGGGTTTACAGAAATGCAGACAAAGTGCTCTATTCCAAAGTCTCTTGCCCGCTTTGTTTCAAAAGTTATCATATGCTCCCAGTAGTCCTCAAATGTTCCAACTGATGTCCGTGGGCTGCCTAGCCAAAAAGATGGCTGGACTATAACCTCTATTCCAGCCTTAGACATTGCCTCATAGTCGTCAGTGGTGCGAGAGTACATGTGGATGTGGGGTTCAAATAGCCTTGTCATATATCATATCTCTCTCCGTACTATGACAGCTGCGCATTGTAACCCTTTTTAGGTTGTAGAACAAATTTACAGTAACAACAGAATATGCTGGCTGCCGTTTTCCACGCACCTAATAACATCGTTGTGCAACAAGTACCTATTCAGCGCAGGAAAGCCATGCTCAAAGTGCGCGCCTGCGCAGTCTGCGGGTATGACGCCCGCGTCTTTAGAAATGGACATCGAAAGGTGCGCCCACCGGTGATTTTAGGCCACGAGCTTTGCGGAGAGATACAAAATGAGATTGTAGCAGGGGACGGCGACGAGGGCATGACTATAAAAGCAGGTTCAAGGGTTTCCGTTTGCCCCCTGATCCCTTGCCTTAAGTGCCCATATTGCAAAATTGGGGATTACAATCTTTGTGTCAACTTGAGGGAGATAGGCTCTACGTCAGATGGCGGGTTTGCGCAATATGTTACAATACCAGAGCAGTTGATTAGAATCGGCGGTCTGGTGCCGGTGCCAGACAAGCTAACCGATGAAGAAGCTGCCCTCTTAGAGCCTCTTGCATGCTGCCTGAACAGCTATTATCGCATGCTTCCTATTGCAAAGGAAAGCTCTGTTGTGATAATAGGGGATGGACCCATGGGGCTCCTTCACCTTCAACTGTTCAAGAGATTATTGAGCTTGAGAGTAGCAATTGTTGGTAGAGTTCCTTTAAGAATGGAAAAAGCAAGAGCGATGGGCGCTGATGCAGTCTTTACTTATTCCCATGAAGTGGTTCCTCGTGTTCTTGATTTTGCTGGAGCCTCTTCTTCTTCTTCTCCTTCTTCTGATGCAAAAGTTATAGTGATTGCGACGAGCAACCCAGTTGCGTTTGAACTTGCGACGAAGGTTTCTGCTAGGAACTCCAAAATAAATGTCTTTGCAGGCATGCCAAGCGGACAGACATTTTTGTTGGATGCCAATTGGCTACACTATAACCAGATATCTATCACGGGTACCTTTAGCTCTACGCCAAAAATGCTGAGAGAGGCAACAAGAATTGCATCAGAAAAAACTATTGACCTCTCCTCAATTGTTACACACAAATATTCTCTTTCAGAGATAGAAGAAGCAATAGAAGTTACTGAAAAATATCACGGATTGAGGGCTGTGATAAACAAATTCTAATATACTGTAGGAGATCACACACACACAATAGTTGTGAATTCTGTATTCAGAGCGTGAGGATCAAACTACCTATGGCAAGCCTAGCTATTCAGATATCTTTAAATTCTATTTGAAGTGTTTTTTCACAATCTACTTCCTCATTGTGAATGATGTAATGTCACATATCTTGTTGTGGTGTGACCACAAATACCAAATATAATGAGGTTCAACTCTATGCTACCTTTCACATGACTATCTACGGAATGCTATTGACAGGATTCAAAGTGCGACTTCCAACTATATATTTCTCTCAAGCCATGTATTTTATTCTCTGCACGCGATCAAAGGCGTACTCAAAGAGGACCTCCGCGGCTTCTTTGCTTCCTCATATGCTCCTTATTGGCTCATGCTGTAGGATCTCTTCTCTCTGGTCTTTTCTCCTTTTCGCACCTCTAGATTTGTATCTAAGCTTACTACCGCAGCAAAAACAATGAGTCGCACCTTCATTATGAAAATAAACAGCGCACCTGCTGCAATAGTTCATTCCCTTATTATAGAGGCTGCCGTTATGGCCTCGCACTCCAACTCGTTGACACAAGTTTCTACAGACCAAAGCCCAAGCGCTTAGCTGAAACCAAATTAATATAAAAGCACTATAGCCTAGGCAAGAGACAAAACCGGGTTGTTATTGTTACATTTTGGAGCGGACTGGATTGTAAGAAGTACTTAATTAATTAATTGGTTAAGGGCATTCGGCATTCTAATTCTTAAAATAATCTATCTGCGATACACACATAATCATGCTATTTGCCTCATAGGGGTCGTCGTGTTGATCCCAAGTGAAATCACGACAACAACCAATTGTTGACCAAAGAACGATTGTTAGTTATGTTGGCAAGGACCTCATGACTAAAGGTTTTTTATGTCAACTCCATAGATGACTAGCAAAGGCACCTTGTCTTTTCTTGCGGATGCCCTCTGAGAGATTTGAAACACCTCAATTTTGCTGGTTGGGATATAAGAGAAATAATAATAATGATAATACTATAGTGGGCCGTAAGGGATTTGAACCCTCGACCTTTCGATTATCAGTCGAACGCTCCTCCAAGCTGAGCTAACGGCCCGGTCATTTCAAAACTGCTAGCGTTATTTAATTGTGTATCATCGATACCGGTACACTTTTAACCCGAATAGTTCCCAATAATTTAGATCTAAAATAGGCAAGAAGAAAGTACTTTCTGAATCAGAACTTAAGGAAATGGTCATGCCCCAGGAGGGAGAACTGCTCGGTCGTGTTATCAAGCTAGTCGGCGGCGACAACATTATTGTAAAATGTACAGATGGTAAGGTAAGAACATGTAGAATCCGTGGAAAGATAAAACGTAGAATGTGGATAAGAGACGCTGACTTGGTATTGGTTGCACCATGGGACTTCCAATCTGAAAGGGCCGACATTATATGGCGATATATCTCTGCTCATGCAGAAAAGATGAAGGCTGATGGTTTACTACAAGGTCTTGACTGATTTTTTCGAAACATAAGTCAAATATCCATATATAGAAGCGAAGACAGCTTATTGTTGCTGTCATTTGGTAAGAATAGCAAAAAGGCTTGTCCGTTACAACATACTCGAAGAGGAGGAGGAAGAGGACTCTGCATACAGCAGTCGACGGATGCAATATTCTTGTGAAAAGTGCGCAAAAAAGTTTGGTGCATGGAAGCATCTCCGGCAGCACAAGGTTGAAAGCCACTCTTATTGAACACTTAAATTATCAAAATCTTGGCTAATTAGTTTAGTGTGTGTGGGCCGGTAGTTTAGTCCGGTAGAATACCTGCCTTGCATGCCGATTAAGGCAGAGGATACGTAGGGGGTCGTGGGTTCAAATCCCACCCGGTCCACTATTATATTCATCATTTCGGAACCATCATTAATCATTAACTCTCAATGAATTATTCTCCAGGCTATCAGGCATATTACAACAGAACCATATAATACATCCATCTAATTTCTTAGAGTAAGAGCAGCTTGTTGTGAGTCATCGTCTACCCGCAAGGACCTGAAAAAACAATAATAGTAATTTATTGAGTCCTCGAACCTACTGCTTATAATTTATCAAGTGTTGCTCTCACATAAAATACAGAACAAACATTTTGATGCCACCTTACTCTCATGTTGCTAGATGAACTATGTCTAGGCTTTGCTTATGGTGCTGATAAATGCGTTATTGTAGGAAAATCAAGACAAAAATCTAAGTATCACCAGTGAAAGAAAAAACTAGCAAAAATAAATTAACTGCGGTAAAATCAAAAGAACTAGAACCTAGCAGAGCAAAAAAGGTTAAGCTTAACCCTTACAAGACTATGCCTACCAAAACTAACGAGTCTTTCGTTCATCATATTTAAAATTCCTAAAAATTACCATCATCTCGTCACTCAGATACTTTGCCTTATTCTATCTAGAGTTAGAAAATAATGAAACCAAGCACCTCTTGAGGATGATATACCAGCTTCTGGATTAGGCATATGTTAGTTTCCAAAAATGGAAAGTTAATATCTGAGCTTGGAGTAGGTATAAAAGGAGAGAGCAGATCGGGCTTAGATTGATGGCATACTTGGTCAACATTTTGCCACTGATACAAGCCTGTCGCCCTCCACGCTATTAATTATATTGGCGCACCGCGCTACAAATTATTAAAAGACCGATGCTAAGAATAAAAATATACGAACTCAGACGTTTAGCAACTTTGGTTAGTATTATAAGTTAGTAGTCATACTTCAGATGCTTTAATCAAAGCTCATATTAACAGGTATATCAATATTTTTCTGACCAAGTATGCCGAATGAAAGTACACTAAGCAAAAAACAAGTACTAGCACCAGCAATCGCAGCCGCATTCGTAATGATTATGGCACCAATGCTTCCTCAGGGAGCCTTTGCAGCACCAACTCTGCACGGAGGTCTGAACTGTCACCTAAATGGCAACGAGTTAGAATGTACTGGTGATGTATCTGGATTAGGTAGCGCAACAAGCGCAACAGGCACATTATCAGCAAAAGTTGTAGTAACTACTGGCTGTGTTACACCATCTGGAAGCAATGAACCAAAAGGATTGCAGAGAACAACAACCACTGTAAGCAACGAACAAACAGTGAATGTTGAAGGTGGCAGAGCTACTTTTGACATTACATTGAGCGCAGGCGATGCTGCAGATCTTCGAGACTGTCCATCCGCTAACATGGAGCCAGTAATTGTCTGTGTAACATTCAGTGATGTATCACTGACTGTAGAGCCAAACAGCGGTCCATCAAGAACCTTCAGCGCAAAAGGCACATTCACCAGCTGCTAAACAAGATCATAGTCGTCAAAAAGCCTACATCCACCCTTTCCTTTTTTTACCTCAAAATGAAGTTTTTACGAAAAAAGATAATGTGGTAATTTCTAAGCCAGTTCAACTAACATGCAATAATAACCCCCTTTGATCACCAGCAACTTAGAAAACAACAGTCCTGCCTCGCAATGCGCAGGTAACAGCATATGCAAGGATTGTATATAGATCTACCATAAGCATTCGAGACATATGCTTCAACCCTAGCTGCGATATATAACCATGTTTCTATTATACATATAACGACATGCTCCTTTCATAGTGAGCCTATGAGGGCGGTAGGTTCAAATATGGTCTTGAGAGGATGCTTTTCTCATGGAATACGTATATGCCGCTTTACTGCTACACAAATTAAAGCAAAATATCACTGAGGATAGCGTTAAGAATGTTATCAAGGCTGCTGGGGTCACACCCGACGATGTGAGGGTAAAGGCTCTAGTTGCGGCATTAGGCGAAGTGAACATTGAAGAGGCGTTGAATGCAGCCCCGGTTGCCGTCGCAGGAGGAGCAGCTGCTGGCCCAACAGCAGGAGGAGCACCAGCAGCAGCGGCTGGTGGAGAAGCCTCAGCTAAAGAGGAAGAAAAGAAGGAAGAAAAGAAGGAAGAAGAAGCTCTTGAGGGTCTCTCATCACTCTTTGGCTAGGTTTCTTTCAGAGCCCCTGTCTTACAATATATTTTTCTCCTCTTTTCTTACACAGCGAATAGTACATAGGTATAATGTCGGACACAGAAGAAGGTACTTTTATTTTCAATGAAGTATTGCTTGATGGTTACGATTCTACTATTTTTTTCACTCGCGCTGCAGGCGAGAGAGTTTTGCCTGTATAATAAGTAGCAATTTCCACACAGTGTTTCGAAATCCCAAAATTCCAGCCAAGCAGGCAAGGTAGTAGTTTAGGGGGAGGGCGTGCGCTCCTAATCCTTCACTAGCAGTAGTATAGTAACAAAGACAGTCTCACACACATATATCCTAGGTATATTTCTCAATTTAAATAAGAAGGAGAAGGAGAAGAAAAAAATCTTATTGTTGGGTATAGCCCTTTTCCTTTGCCTTGTTTGCCAAAGCGTGAGCCTGCGCTTGGGCTCTTGGCAGTACAAAGCCTGCAGTCTCTGATGTCACATATCCCGCTTCTGCTGCAAGCGATCTTGCATGCTGCTGTGCCTTGACTAAGAGCGGTTTGACCGTCTCAGGTGTCATATAGCCAGCTTCTGTTGCCAAAGCAAGAGCTTGCTCAAATGACCTTACAAGTTCTTCCTTGTACTCGTCAAGATTGAGCTTAAGATCTTGCTCTTTGAACTGCAGCCCTTCTGCAATAGCAAAGTTGACTGAAATGCCGGCTTCAATTGGCTTGACATTTAGCTTGCTCAAAAGAGACGCAAGGGGCATCGAAATTACATCTCCGGGCTTTGCAACTAATGTATCCTTGGTGATCCATATCGTCCCCTGATCTATTTTAGTCGGGACATTTGCAGTCTTGAATTCTGACAGAACGGGGCCAGGCGTAATCCCGGTGTTGCCTGATGGGACGAAAATTTCCTTTGTGGCAATGTCACCGCCCTTGGCAGGAAGGAAGACTTTGTTCTGTGCAAATATTAGATTGAGCTTGAAGGGATTGATATTTGTGAATATTAGGGCGCACTGGTCTTCTAGCTGCTTACTCAGGTTCTCAAGGCCTGGCACACCCTTCACCCTTTCAAATGCCCTAATAGCGACCTTGTTCTTGATTATCTTAATCTTGATATCATTTCTGAATTTTTTGCGAATCATCATCAACTGAGCAGATCGAACCTTGGTCAACTTTGACAAAGCAATCACATTATACTCTGTTGGAACTCTCTGGAGCTCCTCATACATAAGTCGCTTTTTCTTAGGGTAATGTTTGCGAGTAGGCGGTTCCATTTTTTGCGACATGCCTATCCTTTGTTCTCCTTACTAGTATTAAGGGCACTAATCTTAGAAGTCTTGCCCATCGTAAACTTGACCATGGCGTTTCTGATGTTTTTGTCACCTTGTGGCAGCTTTTTCTCAATTGCTGCAATTATTGCACTTGCATTCTCGGCCAGTTGCTTATCATCCATTTTCTCGTCTCCTATTTTGGCAGAGACATTGAGTTGGTTTTTTGACCTCACCCTAACAGACTTTTTAAAACGGGCTGCAATAGAGTCCACAGGTGCCCCATAGGGAAGTGGAGTGGGCATCTTGCCCTTTGGGCCCAAAAACTGTCCAAGTGATCGACCAATTGTGGCCATCTGAGCAGTATCTGCTAGGAAAAAGTCATGTGCCCTTACAATCTTGCGTGCTTCGCGTCTATTGGTGCTAAGACGACCAAGCTCGGCCGGATCCATTATTGCATCTACACCTGCATTGCGGGCTCTGCTGCCCATATCTCCCGTCGCAATTACGACGACACTTGGCTTCTTACTTGGATTATGAGGGATGGCTACTACTTCATTGAGGCTAAATCCTTTCTTTATATCAATATCTTTGAGAACAAGAGTCAATTCTGCAGACTGAGTAAATTTACGATTCGTAGCTCCTTCTCGCGCCCTTTTTACCAATTCTAGCAATTGGTTCTGGTTTACCATTTATCCTTAAACACGCTCAAAGCACATAAAGCCACTTTTTAATCTTTAGGATTTCTCGGTTATATCGTAAGCGGAGTCCATATGTAAAATAGAGCTATTTTTCTTTATGAATTTACTTCTCATATGAGAGGTAGCAGCTTATACACTCAGCGAGCCAACACTCCTCCGGCAGATATATATGGAATTTTTCATGATTTCTAATAAATGAGAATTGATAGCGAAAAGAAATTCTACGATTAATTTCTTAGGCTATCAAATTAGGTTCCATCTTGTCCCACTTTGCATAACATCAGCGCCAACTTATTTTCATGAAGGATTCATTTTTTCCACAGTCAGAGAGCATGGCCTAGCTACTAGGCCTCTTCGTTACCAAATTGTAGCTGAGATTGTCATATACAATAAAACGGCTCTGTTCCATTCTTGCTAGGATCCAGTGACCTTTTTGAAGTCAACAATTTCAGGTAACTCTCTCGCTAAAATGTAATGTTTATGGCTTGACTCTTGCACTTTGCAGAGGTACACGCTGAGAGACTACAGGGAGCACAACTAAAAGGACTTTATAAACATTAACTGGAAAATATGAACATAGCTGAGAGTCATGTATAGCGAAGTCACTTGTACAACCTTAGGCACAGCAAGCGGTGAATCCACAACATAGTCATACCAAAGCGATAAGATGTAGGCTTCTAGTGTTGCAATAAGAGCCGACGTAGTCATCTTGGTTGGTTTCCATTACTAAAGACTCCCTTTGCCCTTGAATGTAAGCTGTTATTTACAAAAAGGAAAACTCTGCTTGATATTGGTAGATCGTTTCTATTACGTTAATGCACGAAGCTAGCATACATCCTTTGGTTCATAGTGACTAAACCTACGGCTAAAATCGGTCTTTGGATCTATACCTATTTCATAGACAGCCTGACAAAAGATCCTCTATTTTTTTCGAATGGTTTCAACAAACTGCGCACCCCTGGCGTCCTTTACCAGAGTATGATAATATGATATGAAACGCTTAGCTAGGTACGGATCATCGTGGTGAGAAATTGCGAGAGTAAATTGTTCGGGGTTAAGAT
>JBKPEN010000074.1:0-6492 GCA_046728425.1 Thermoproteota archaeon | reverse complement strand
GCTTAGCGCTACGTATGAAGCACTCAGGTCTTGTCACTGCAACTTGATTATCTCGTCCCATGTTCCAGTTAATGAGAACATGATAGTTGAGTTTCTCTCTTGTAGACTCTAATTGTCGACAATGAAATATACATCTCCTTCCCGTCTTTGTCAAGTCCTTATGGCGCTATATATATAGCTCCGCCTATTTTTCTCTGGAGCGCGCGATGCAAACGACCTTAAGGCGGATATGCCCACGTTATAATGTCAGAACAAAGAAATGATAAAAGCATGTAAATCATGTGGCAAGGAATTTCAAAACCTTAGCGAGGGTGTATTATATTCAAGTTCTGCCATAGGCGTTTTGGAGTTTTGCTCAGATAATTGTGCCAAGAATTACTTTAATTCAATTATAAAATGAAAAATCGCAAGGAAGTATATATAATTATAATTTGATGAGCGAAGAGTGATTACACTTGAAACTTTTATCGCCTCATGTATATACTAGTTCTGCTCATCTACTTGATGTCCAAATCTTTCTTACAAACTGAAGCCTAGCGACCAAAAAAGTCGCCCTAAGGAACTGAGTTATTCTGCTGTCTAATCAGAATCAATATATTGTCAATGCTGCTGATATGCCTATCTATGCCATTGGATGGTAATTCATACCAATGTTTACCAATAGTTATATAGCCATGGTGGATCATATCCACTATGTCAGATAAAAGAACAGCAAGAGACGAACGAACAACAATAACAACTACACCCAAAGCGAACGATGTCAGTGATATAGTGAGAGATAATACTTTGCGCATAGTTGACGAGGTGGCAAAGGTTCAGCCTCAATTTGCTCAATCAATATCCAACCTGCATTTGGACAACATCCAGACAGTAAGAAGTATGATTCAAACTGCATTTGCCAATCAGAAACAGTTTATTGTGCATACTCCAAATATCCCTCAAACCTCGCAAGTGTCAGAAGTAGTTGCAAATCAGTCTGCAGAAATAACAAATAGTATAATTCGCTCTGTTGGCATTTTCAACCAACTTGGAATAACTGCATTGGATTCAGCAAGAGAGCATGTAAACATCTACAAAAGAACGGTAGATGCAGTCACAGACTTCAACAACAACATATTGAATGCTTGGACATCGTACTGGAGTTCACAGCAATAACAATAACAATTCTATAGGGCATAACCCTATTTTTATTATATATTCATTTTAATTGGCATAACTATAGCTTGAAAGCATCAATAGAGAAGAATTTAATTTCAGATCTAATGTCACTTGAAATTGAACTAAAAAGTACAAAAGTTTTTCCCTCAAGCTAAGGGTATACAGAAGTATCATTTTGTGTGCCGGTGTTGCTAGAGCATCTTTATCCTGCAATCACGTCTGTCAATGCAGTATATTGTCGCGAGCCCACGTACAGCTAACGAAAGATTTTTAATCACTAAATTTAATTCTCTAGAGGTCCTCTCCAAAATTAGAGATATAATTTGAGTATTGAAGGACGTTTCATAACTGGCTGGTTACCATTTATATTTGCAAAATTTATTTGTGACAAGCTTCAAATTGTTAGAGATATTCTCCTAGTCGTAGACACTGGAACTGCTATTACAACAATAAATGAATTTGATGCTCGACAAATGAAAGTAGATTACTCAAAATTGACAAAATACCAAAAATCGCTAGGTATTGGTGGTTCAGCCGAGTCATACTTGGCCGATTCATGCCATTTGTATTTTGGAGAGGGAATAGAATCAGTTGATGTCAAACCTGTCAAGTTTCTCCGGCAAAGTAATGTTGCAAAAGTTGATCAGGAGCGTTATCCAAGTCTCTTGGGTATGGATGTGCTAAAAAGTTATAAAATAAGCTTTAGCGAATCTAAAGTGATCCTAGAAAGAAATAGTAGTAGACCTGGATTCCGATGATGGAGGATATTTTGCGTAGGGATTGTTGGATGCTCAGCGCTAGGTATTGCAGTGGCGATGAGTGCATGTTATTATGACGTTCAGTCGTTTGGTACAACGAAGCAACAATTCTCATCTTTTTGGCATAGTTAGAATGAAGGTGTTTAGGTAATGAAATAATAACCTGCATGATATGACGATGACTAGAATTGGGCTGCAATTGAGTCTGCAAAGCTCTACGTATGCGACCAAGGAAGAAGAGTGTTCCTTGAATTATGGTACTGTCGTTAATTTGTGTCTCCAAATAGAACTTAAGAGTATGAGGAACGCAGGCCAAGTACAAACCGGTTGAGCTGTAGAAAGAAGAAAAAAGTAGGCAAGATGGTTAGAGAATATATTTTGATTTCTAGGAGAAGCACAATAGAACAAAAATCAGTTGTTATGTCACAGGTTACTTATTATAACGTGAGGATCGTCAAAGCAAAGCAAGTTATTTACAAAAAATTCAATGTGTCCCACGAAGTTGCAGAACCCGGTATGCTCAACATATATCAACTTTGTTTTCCAAATTTCATATCATATGGTTAGAACGAGAAAGAGCTCATCACGACCTTCCAAGAAAAAAGGCAAAGCAGATTCTAGAATTCGGAGTAGATCAGGAAAAATCAATCCACAGAAAAGAAGAAGAAGAGGGACAAAAACAACAAGACAATCATCCAAAGCAACTGGCAGAACTAGAACGAAAAAGAGAGTAAAGATGCCTGACATTATTATCAAGAGAACAAGTGGAAGAAAAGAAAAGTTTGAAACCGATAAAATGGCTCAAACTGTGAGCAGGTCCGGTACTCCATTCTTGCTCGCAAGGGATATTGCAAAGACAGTTTCCAAGAGGGTAATGCGTAGGGGCAATGATAGCGCAGCAGAAGGAGGAGAAAGAGAAAAAGAAGAAATGAAAGCCTCCTCGACTTCTACTATTGAAGTAGATGCAGGAGAGGTAAGAAGTATGGTCGCAGAGGAGCTGAGGGAAAGAAATCGTCCAGATATTGCATCATCTTATTCGGGTGAACGGCCAGAAAATACCCGGCAAGGAAGACACGAACTAATGAAAGAGAATCAACCATTGCATGATGCAGATGCGGCAAATCAGAGCAAGTTACTATTTGATTCAAGCACAAACGTGGCAAAAAGTACGCGGCCATCTACGATGAAACGCTAAAAGAGGTACAGAAGCTCCAGGATTTTAAAAATCCATTAATACCATTATTTTTTATTGCTGCTGAAAGACAAGAGCAGAGAATGGATTAGTAAGGTGTTTGCTCAAGCATACTTACTAACAATCCCTTTTTGAAGCGTTATAATATATAATTAACCGAAGACATTTTATTGACATAATGCTTTTTTCCCTCCTATGCACCATTTCGAGTTTGATGAGAAGTAAAAAACAACGAATGCTTAAGAAGAATATCAGCATTTACAATTGTAGTGTCCTATGCACCACATATTAAATACTTGAAGTACAACAGAGTTCGCTTCAAATCTTTGATAGAGAGAGATAAGGGTAAAAAGATGTTTGCTGAGTTTTTTGCCAGCATAAGAGAAGAAGAATTAGGAAAAGAAATGACAGGTCATATTATTCTTGATAGTATAAGCGATAGCCAAGAATCAATTGTTCTGACTTTCTGGGAGACAAGAGAGGATATGGACAAGTTTTACTCTCCTCAGAATAAAGCCCTAGATAGTTTGGTCGAAAGAGCAAAGCCCTTATTTGAAAAAATGCCTGAAAGAACTGATTATAGTGTGTCAGAATTATCATTGTAATGTCTCTTGATCTGGCCTCTTATCAGGAATTAATAAGAAAAGAGGAAGAATATGCCTTTAGTCTATAATTGCTTCTTATTGAGCACAAGCCATTGTTTGGCTGCATCAATGTCCTTTTGTGTTAGCTCATGGCTGCTATTTTGCCATTGCAGATCTACAACAGCATGAGCTTGTCTGAGCAGTCCAGAAAGCTTCCCTGCTTCTTCTCTTGTGGCTATAGGATCTCTCAATCCAGACGACATGAATATACGCTTACCCGATAGGTTGGTAAGGGTTTCGGGAACAAAAGGAACCATCGCACGGAAGAGTATTGCCCCTGACAACGTTTGTGGCTTGAGTAAGAGCATGCTGGCTGCTATGTTTGCACCGTTAGAATAGCCCACTGCTATGACCTTGCGGGCATCAAATCCATAGATTCTTGAAGCCTTCTCAACAAACTCTGCAAGCTCATTAGTACGAAACTTAAGATCTTCTACATCAAAGACGCCTTCAGCAAGCCTGCGAAAGAAACGCGGCATTATACCTCCTTCCAGTATTTTCCCGCGAGGACTTAGCAATTGAGCATTAGGGTCAAGCTCACGTCCTAGCGGCAAAAGATCATCCTCGTTTCCGCCAGTGCCATGCAACAGAAGCAGAGTTGATTCAGCTTTATTACCTGTATTCGGAGCCACGACATACTGGTGTGTAAATCCTAGTTGGTCTGATTTGTCGACTGGCGGCGATGATGATGTCGTCACACTCAATATGTCTCCCTATTGTTGTTGTTGTTTTGATTGCCTTCCTGGAGAGGTTTTTACTGGAGGCAACAGTTGCTCCAGTTTTCCACGCGCAGGCTCAAGCCACTGTGGTAGCTTTAATTGCTTTCCAAGGTCTTCCGGCTTTTCATCTATAGCAAATCCGGGTGGATCTGTGGCAATTTCAAACAGTATGCCACCGGGTTCTCGAAAATAGACAGAATGAAAGTATGTGCGGTCAATTACAGGAGTTGGATTAAGCTTTGCTTCCTCAACAATTCTCTTACGTAAATCTATCTGATGCCTATCGTCAGCGGCGCGCCATGCAATATGGTGGACTGTGCCTATTCCAATATAGCCTCTTGATGTTTCAGGCTGGCATACAATATCGATAAATGAGCCTATTGAGGGGGTGGAGGTTCCTGTACTGCCACTGTCTCCTTCTTGATTGCTAGGGTTTTTTTCTACTATTCCAAAGCGAAATCTATCTTCTTTATTATCTTTAGCTACAAGTTTGAATCCCATAGTATCAGCCAAAAGTGAAGCAGTGCGCTCATATCCTTCTTCAGAAAGGGTGGCTGAGTGGAATCCTCTTATGGCATACTCCCTACCAACAGGGCTTTCTTTCCATGTGTCTTTATCTGTCCTCTGTACTAGTTGTTGTACTCCTGGAGAGTCATTAGAAGAAGGAGAAATAAGCTCAAGCATCAATCCATCAGGATCGTGGAATGAGACAAATTCATCACTAAAGCGTTTTGAAGGGCCAACAAAGGAAATGCCATTGTTCTTAAGTCTATCAACCCAGTAGGTCATTGAGCCAGGCGGAATCAGAAAAGATATGGCTGTAACTTGTCCTGTTCCGCGATACCCCATGGGTGCCTCAGCCCAAGGGAAGAATGTTAGAATGGTTCCAGGATGCCCGACTGAATCGCCATAGTAAAGGTGGTATGTTGTGGGATCATCAAAATTCACTGTTAGCTTAACTAGCCTCAGCCCCATAAGCCCTGAATAAAAGTCGATATTCCGTTGAGGGTTTCTGGCAATAGCTGTAATGTGGTGAATGCCAAGAACACCTTGTTTTGTTTTCTTTTTACTCTCTACCATATTCTTTCACCTTCTAGCCTTATCCTCATGTGCCACAAACTGCATTTCAATATTTAAAAAGATTATATCAATACTCACAATACTACACGCACATATCCTCTTTGACATACGGCTATGGATTGACAGAGTTGGATGAAAGGCGTTACAAGATCACACATTTGGCTACTAATTATATATCCAACAGTCAAGGTGGAGAGACACTAAAGAGATGGCGCCTTGCAACTTTTCATAACGAAGAGTGCATTTATCATTGAAAGTGTTCAGCCGCAACTCTTCGAGTTTTCATAGGAAAAACTAATGACATACTTCATGCTCTATGAATATGAACAAAAAATTAGAATGAGATCAAAAAAATAGAGAAGGTCTTGCTTCCTTCTTGCTATTTTTAAGGCGGTAGTGGCTTGCCTTTATAGTCTTCAAGAAGTCTTGAAACTACCCCAGCCTACTACTGCTGTCATCACTTAACCGCCGCCGCCACCGCCGCCTTCTTCTTCGTCATCTTCGTCTTCGTCTTCGTCCTCTTCGCCGCCAGGTGTGACGCCTGTGGTTGCAGCGCCGCCATCTGTTGTCATGGCTCCAAGTGGAGCTGTGGCATTAGTCATATTGCCGCCGCCTGCCATGGTGGCATTAGTCATATTGCCGCCGCCTGCCATGGTGGCATTAGTCATATTGCCGCCGCCTGCCATGGTGGCATTAGTCATATTGCCGCCGCCTGCCATGGTGGCATTAGTTGCTCCACCACCTGTAGTTCCACCGCCTGTGGTTCCTCCACCTCCCGTCGTCGTATCCATTTGTGCGAGTACTGGCTGCGAGTAGGTGCCAATGAAGGATAGTCCTGACAGCAATATTGCTGCAGTAACTATGGCCCCCACCATAGGGATAGCAGCAGCAGCTCTTGCTTTGGTTCTATCTTTTTTGTTGTTGTAGTTGTTGTTATCATC
>JBKPEN010000110.1:0-9502 GCA_046728425.1 Thermoproteota archaeon | reverse complement strand
TTGTACCTTCATCGATCAAGTTGATTTACACGTATCTAAATGGCTGGATTCCAATTACTGTTTCATTTGTGTTTACATGGGCTATTACAACTATGCTTCTGCGTCAATATTACAACCAAAGAGTAGGCAAGATGCATGCTACACTTTTGATCTTACTTACAATCCCATTAGTACTATACATGATAGGAAGATACACAGAGTTCTATACTCTATTTAGCGGTATAGTATGGCGTTGGGAGGATTTTCCAAATGCATATCTGGGCAGATCCATCTTTAGAGCGGGCGTGATATCAGGAAGTATTATGTTTGGAGTTGCTTTTCTTGTTGTAGCAAGAAAAATCGAGGCTGGAAAAATAAAGGACTATTTCACTATTGCAGCTATTGGAGCTATGATGATGAGCATCACACTTGGACCTTCTGCTCTGCAGGAAACCTTTGGAGTAGCAGGACGTACACTAATGTTGCTAGCATCATTCATGTTGTGTGCTGGATTTTACCTTTCTGCAGTTCATATGGCTCAGGACGCTAGACTTCGTAGGGTAATCAAAGCCTCGGCAGGCTCTAAAGTTTTTGGGGATATGGCTGATGCTCAGCTTGGGCAAGAAACAGAAAAGAGGGTTTTAGATATCATAGAAAAGGAACAAGAGATTATTAAAGAACAGACCGGCATACAACCATCATTAGAACAAAAAGATGTAAAGACATATTTGGATAGCGTTCTCTTTGAGATTCAAAGCAAGAAGAGGGAGAACAATCAGACCACAAAAGGAGACTTGACGCCACCATAAATCGTAAGCACGATTAACTCGTTAAAAAGAATTTTTTGAACTATTGGCTGCTTGAGAGGCTTATTTCAAATTACGGACTTACAAGAAAGTCCTATTGCAGCTTTCTCCCCGAGGGGATAGATCATCCATCACATGGTCTTTCTGTCTGATAGGCTACAAGGGTTAGAGAGAAAGGTATCTATGTGCATCCCCTGTACTATCTTTCAACCTCTATCGTCCAGTGTTTTAGACTCTAGGGTGTATCATCTGCAGATTAGTTAGCTTGGCTCTTTAAATGAATACTGCAGGACGAGCACCTTTCTTACTGAAGGTACATGTTTTGTACCAATATAGTTTAATGATGCCAACACCCATCCTATATATCTCTCTCATACCTCGCTTCTGCCGAATTAATACGACTGCAATAGATATGTGTGTGTCTCTCTCTGAGCTCGTTTAGACTTGACAGAACCATTGCTCTTTTAGCCCCTTTTTGGTGTTTTGGCCAACTATCGCCAAATCATCTGACGCTCTAGAGGATATCACATATGCGCCTGTGCAGTATGCAGTAGACGATGAAGGCAGCAATATTGTCTCATTAGAGGAGAAGTCACTATAGTAGTACATATTCATACTAGAATCTGCTTCCTTTAATGCATTCTTTTTCCTGATCTGAGTTTTTAGGTCTTGTGTTGTTGTTATTATTTCAGGTTTTTATTGCAAGTATTTATTGCAGCACTGATATAACGCAACCTTTAATTGAGCTTGTACCCTTTTTTGATTTGGAAAAAGGCAGTCAAATGCTAGGGTTCTCTTCATTTCTATCTCAACTTAACGGTTTGTTTGGAGGAGGAGAGTTAGATCCTAGCAGCCCATGGATGTGGGTTTCCATTATGTCACTTGCAATAATCCCATTTTTTATGATATATGCCCAAAAGCTTCAATCTCGTGTAATTATAGGAGAAATATCAAAATCGCTTGCTAAATTAAAAACGATGAGGGAAAACGCAAGGAAGGAAGCGATTGACTATCTCAAGACTGCGATAAAGATAACTTCTACGTCAAGTGACCCAGCAGTAGGTGTTGACAGGTTCTTGGAATATTTTACAATCCTGCCTGTTGACCTTGATCCAACTGGGTTGGTGCGCAAGCTAGATCATGTTATGCGAACTCGAGACGACAGGGTCCGTGCAGAGATCAAGAAATTGTGCTATGGTGCAGAGGATAAAGAAATTTCAAAGATCGAAAACATTCTCGAGGCTGCAACTGCTCTCAACCTGATCTACAAGGTTGTGAGGCACTATTATTTAATGGGCAAGCGCACCACGAGTATGTTCGTTCTTGTCCAGCTTCAAATGGTCATGCCTCTCCTTCTTGAAGAAGCTGAGGCACTACAAAAGGCCATAAGTGCATTCAAGCGCGGCCAGCCAATAGGCGACGGGATAGGGCCTATGGTTGTCGGTAAAATGATGGTTGGAAAGGAAAAGAAGCATGCGGCAAAGGAAACAATATACAGCGAGGACGAATACAAGGGCAGAAAGCTATATCTTCTTAAAGCTGAAGGTCCTGCGGGTACCGTCGGAAGACCAGGCGAAGCAATAATCCGTCTTGTAGGCGACATGGGGATCAAGATAGATACAATCATTATGATAGATGCGGCGCTCAAGTTGGAAGGCGAAAAGACTGGCGACGTGGCAGAAGGGATTGGCGCTGCTATAGGCGGAATAGGTGTTGAAAAATACCAAGTTGAAGAAGTGGCAACCCGCTTTAACATTCCTATATACGCAGTCATTGTCAAGCAGTCTGTGCAGGATGCGATCACGATCATGCGCAAGGAGATAGCGGGTGCGTTTGAAAAAGTGACGAAAACGGTTTATTCAGTTATTGAAGACAGGACGTCTGAGGGCCAGTCAGTTATGGTAATAGGCATTGGAAACACAATAGGAGTCGGGCAATAATAGCAATGCTGTTTGGCAAAAAGAAGGAGGTGACGCCAGAAATATACTCCGAAGACTTCTGTCAATCGTGTGGCGAAAAAACCAAGCGCCGCTATGAAGAAGAAGATTATGTGTATGGCTCTGGCTTGCAATGTAAGAAGTGTATGTCTTCTAACACAGTGGTAACTGCAATCTATGGCGAGTATTCAGAAGAAGAAGAAGAGGCAAGAGCTAAAGCGTAATAATGTTCACGCTTGATTCTGTAGGAATTAGAGTATGCTCTGCTTGAACTACTATTTTGCTGTGTCCTTCTACAAGTATGGGGTATGCATGTACGTTCTTTTTTCTGACCAATATATCTACAAGTATGCGTAGATCCTTTTCATCGTACTTATTAGTAAGCCATCGCAGTGCAAATGGCAGGGTTTTGTAGCGATTCCAGATTAGGTCTAAAAGGTCATCCGCCTCTTTGTTCTTCACGGGCTTGCGGGAGGTTACACCAAAGATATTCTTCGTCTTGCCTTCGTAAACAACTCCTTGGCCATCTCTTGTAGTGATAAACGGCTCAATCGCATAGGCTTCATTTGTCAGAAGAGAAAATGAAGAGCCTCTAGTCCAAATGTTAGGTATTGACTTGCCGGCGTGAATTGTGTATTGCTGAAGTGAGTGGCCACTTAGATTCTGTATCGGCTTGAAGCCAAACTTTGTTATGGTAGCTTCTATGACTCTGCCTATGTCGCTTGCCTTAGTGTTGGCCCTTGCAATTCTTACCGCCTCGCTGAGCGCCATTTCGGCTGTACTGACAAGCGCTTCGTATTTTGGGTCATAGCAGACTGTGACAGCTGTATCCGCTATATAACCATCAATATGTACGCCAATATCTATCTTAAGTACGTCTCCTTCTTTGATCAAGGTATCATCATTTGGCTCTGCCGTATAGTGCGCGGCTGTCTCATTGAGGCTTGTGTTAACTGGGAACGCCGGCTCAGCATTTAGACTGCGGATTTGTGCCTCAACTGATTCACAGATCTCAAACAGCGTTAATCCTACGTGGTATTTCTTGCGTGCAGTCTCCCTCACCTTTGCTGCTACCTTGCCGGCCTGTAGATAGCATCCAAGATTCATCTCTTGTTCTGATTTTTATTATTGTTCATATATAGAGATTATGCGGCAGACCTGCTGCAAAATGACTCTGCTGCTTATTACGTTAAGATTTCTTCTCCTTGCAGGTGAGAGCTAGCAATATGGTAGAACGTGTAGTCAGCTACTACTACTACTTTCTGCCATTCTATGTATTTCATTATAATGTCGTAAGTATTCACGTTCGGTCGAAAACAAAATATTGCATTTGCTGCACATCACTGGCTCACTATGCTCTTCTTTGTCAGGCATGACAGATTTACCTTCCCACGAGATATATAGCTATATAAAAGTTCAATCAAAGCCATCAGTTCCATAGGTTTTGACTAAGGCATTAAGCTCTAGAGTAGTTATAGGAAGCTGTTCATTTGTTTCCCAAAAGTCAAACTGAGGCGACATCAAATATCCCTTTTGCAATTGCATGTGACCAAGACCAAGCACATGACCTACTTCATGCACCGCAGAGTTCCTGAAGGCATATGAGGGCAGGTTTATTTCGGTCTTGCCGTCGCCATGAAGTACAACAGGCGAAAGGTATATTCGTAAATCAAACTTGTCGTTGTTCTCTTCTTCTTGCTCTTCACCAGTGCCGCCGCCGTCCTTGAACGTCACAGATGTATATGCACCTGTCTGTACAGGATAGTCTGGAAAATTGCGATATGTATCATAAATATATATCTTGATATCACACGGTTCAAGCTCTGCATCAGATTTGACAAACCTTGCAGTGATGTTCCACTTTTCTTGGTTGCCTGTGTACTCCTGCAGTGCCTGCCGCCACTTTTGCACGGACAGCTTTGTCCACACATAGTATGCATTGTCAACTCCTTCTTCCTTGTATATACAGCTCTCTATGTCATCTTTATCCCAGCCGTGCCTTGTCATAGGAACAAAAGTCTCTGTAAAGTCATTCTGCTCAGAGTAAAACTTTGCAGCCAATCCTGGCGAAAAATTAAATGCAATGGGAAGAAGAAGAAACAAAACTGCTGCCAGTGCAAGAAGGAACAGTTTCTTGCACAATTTTCTCTCAGAGGACTACTTTTTCGTCCCTGTCCAGTGTAGCGATGTTAAATGCCTGCTCTATTGTTGATACAAATATCACGCCGTCTCCGTGCTCGCCGGTTCTTGCAGACTCGATGACTGCATGCACCACTTTGTCTACCTGATCATCTGGAAGTACTATCTCAAACTTCACTCTAGGTAGTAGATCGTATGCGACTGGCTGACCTCTCCACTGCAAGTGGAGTTCACGCTGCTTACTCCACCCTGATACTGTAGAAATCGTCATGCCCCCAATTTTCATTTGTCTGAGCTTTTCTTTCACCACAGGCATCCTTTCAGACCTGATCATGGCTTCCACTTTCTTCATCTATGTGGCATTGAGTGTCATGTACCACCATAAATTGTTATTGTTCTATGGTTATTTTTATTAAAAATGCTTTATAAATTGCCATAATAGAGGTAAGCAATTGGGAAATAAGAGATTTGTCCTTGATACTAGCATCATAATCGATGGGGAAATAACAAAGATGCTTGAAGCCGGTAACATAGAGCAAGAGAGCGACATTATTATCCCTCTGGCGGTTCTAGATGAGCTCCAATCTCAAGCGTCTACCAACAAAGAGCATGGCTTTGTAGGGCTTGAAGAGATAAAGAAAATGAGGGAGATCTGTATTGCAAAAAACATCAGCCTACGTTTTGTAGGTCAGCGGCCTGACCTTGATGACATTAGGCTTGCAAAGCATGGCAGGATAGACGCAATAATCAAAGATGTTGCGATGCACGAATCTGCCACGCTGATCACGGCCGACTATGTGCAGGCGCTAGTCGCAGAGGCACAGGGCATCAAAGCACTGCATATTCGGACACCAACTAAGACGACTGACCTAGAATTTGAAAAATACTTTGACAGTACGACAATGAGCGTCCACCTAAAAGAAGGAACATTCCCAACGGCAAAGAGAGGAAAGCCAGGTAACTTCGAGCTTATCAAAATAAGCCAAGAAAAGATCAGCTATCACCAGCTATTAAATATAATTAGGGAAGTATCTGAGGCGAGTAGGGTTACAGGCATGGGCTCTGTAGAAATAAGCAGGAGTGGTGCTACCGTCCTTCAGTTTGGCAATTTCAGGATTGCAATAACAAGGCCTCCGTTTTCTGATGGACTAGAAGTGACAATAGTTAGACCAATCATTCGGCTTGAACTTGAAGATTACAATGCAAGCAACAAACTCATGGATCGGCTTTCTGGCAAGGCAGAGGGAATAGTAATAGCCGGCCCGCCAGGCTCTGGTAAGAGCACGCTTGCAAGCAGTGTTGCACAATTCTATACCAAACGAGGCAAGATAGTCAAGACCTTTGAATCACCGCGAGACCTACAAGTGCCCGATGAAGTGACACAGTATGGTCCTCTTGAAGGGAGCTTTGAAAAAGCAGTCGATATTTTGCTCTTAGTAAGGCCCGACTATACCATTTTTGATGAAGTAAGAAGGGCGCAGGACTTTGAAGTGTTTGCAGACATGAGGCTCGCCGGCGTAGGTATGGTAGGTGTAGTGCATGCAAGTAGCCCACTTGACGCAATTCAGCGCTTCATGGGCCGAGTCGAGCTTGGCATGGTTCCTCATATCTTGGACACAATAATCTTTGTGCGAGAGGGCAGTATAAAGAAGGTCTATGAATTAACCTTGACTGTCAAGGTGCCGAGTGGCATGACTGAGGCAGACCTTGCAAGGCCTTTAGTTGAAGTACGTGACTTTGAGTCAGGCGTAATAGAATATGAAATCTACACATTCGGAGATGAAAACGTCGTAGTTCCAGTCTCGAAGCTGGTCAAGAACGGACAGATGGAAAGTGGTGTTCACAAGCTGGCTCAATCCAAGATAATGGACATTGTACGTAGGTTTGATCCAAACGCCGAAGTAAATGTTATTTCCAATAACAAAGTACAGATAAGAGTCAGCAAGGAAGCAGCACCTCGGGTAATAGGCAAAGGAGGCTCCACTGTTTCTGAGTTGGAGGAAATGCTAGGCGTCAAGATAGACGTTGAAGCCAAGACTCCCACTCTAGGCAAAGAAATTGAGTTTGATATAAGCGAAACGGGCTCCTCCATCAATATTCTAGTCGATGATGATGTTATCGGTCATACGGTCGATGTGTATATTGAAGACGAGTACGTTTTGAGTAGTCAGGTAGGCAAGAAGGCTCGAGTAAAGATAGACAAGCGAAGTGAATTTGGAAAGAAGATCCTAAACGCAATAATTGCAGGACAAGAAGAAATCAAGGTATTCATTAGCAAACGTTAACCAATACCTTTGATTCCCTGGCTCTTGACAAGCCTGATGAATTCTTCAAGTTTTTTGAGAGTCTCCGGATGCAGATGGTGCTCGATGCCCTCGGCGTCTCGGTTGGCAGTGTCTTCACCCACTCCGATCATCTTGAGAAAGTCAGCTAAAATGCCATGTCTATCATGCATATTCTTTGCAATAGCAACTCCAGATTCTGTGAGGCTTATACCGCGGTATCTCTCGTAGTTTACATGGCCGCTCTCATTCAGTCTTTGAAGCATTTTGGTCACGCTGGGTGAGCTGACGTTGAGGTAATCAGAGATATCAACTGTAGTGGCATACCCTTTTTTGGTTATCAGCTCATAAATGACTTCAAGGTAATCCTCCATGCGTGTTGTCCTTCCAATCTTTTGAGCGTTGTGGGCATCACGTATGAACTCGAGGCGATTCCCCCCGTCGCCTACAGTTATACCGTCGGCCTTGTCCTTGAATTTCCTTGTCAATTGCATTATCTCCGCAAGTTATATAATAATAAATACTATATATCACTGTTAAAAAATCTTGCAGCGTATTGACCTCGCTATATCGACTTCGCAGCTCCACTCTATGCTTCAAGACAGAAGAAACAACCTTCTGATAGTAGACACCAGGCCATTTTCAAGCTACAGTGAGTCACACATACCAGGCGCAGTCAACATTGACCTCATGCAATTTCACTGGATCGATACCTCAAAGTCAGGCATTGTACAATTCAACAGGCAAAGCAAACTTTTGCTCTCTAACATTGGCGTCTCAAAAGATAAGTTTGTTGTCTTCTACGATGATATCTCAGGTATGTCCGCCGCAAGAGGTGTCTGGCTCTTGCTTTATTTTTCTCATAAGCAAGTCGCAATGTTAGACGGAGGACTCAAGAAGTGGGAGACAGAAGGATACAAGACGGAAACTAAGTCCAATCCATTTATGCATTCAAATTTCAATGGAGAGCCAAACCCCAAGGTTCTTGCCGACTTTGCCAGCATAAACTCAGTTATCAAGAGCAAAAGATCATTCATAATAGATGTTCGCTCAAAAGATGAGTACGATGGCTCAACGATCAGGGCAGCGCATGCAGGTCACATTCCTACTGCAATCAATATCGACTGGAATGATAACATAGATCACGGAGGCGGTGATAATGGTGGCTGTAGTGGTGGTATTTTCAAAAGTCGTGATAAGCTGGAGCAGATGTATAATAAGATTCCAAAGGATGCCGAAGTGATAACATACTGCCAAGGTGGCTACCGCGCGGCAAATAGTTTTGTCGTGCTCAAAATGCTTGGCTACAAGAATGTGCGAATGTACCTTGGATCTTGGGGAGAGTGGGGCAATAGACTGCACTTGCCAGTGGAAAAAAGTAGGGCTAGTGGTAAATAAAATCCGAGCTAACTCTGAGCAGTTTCTTGTTCCTTAGAAAATAGCAGTCTGTCAGGCCATATTTTTGTGCCAGTTTGAGCACAAAGAGCTGAATAAAAAACGTAGCTTGTAGTAGCAGTTCAATTGCTGTACATTTGAATCTGACATATACCGAAGAGAAGCCTTCTTCATTCAACCTTCTGCTTAATCTCCTGCTGTTGTCGTAGTTGTCATCATCACCTCCTCCTAACACTATTGCCTGGTCGGTCTCTTTGAGACTAAATAATGGAGAATGGCAAAACTCTTCGGCTGGATAGGCCAGGGCTTTTGCACCAAATACTTCGTTAAACTTAAGTGCGCCATATATGGAAATTGCATGAAGCTGATTATTTCCAAGTATGTAATAACAGCTTGTACTACTTCTGCTATTACTATTGTTTTTGCCATCAATTTTGCTGATTGCTTGCTTTGCCTGATTTTCAGCACGGTTGTACATTTTTTGAAGATTGGATGGTAGCTGTAGCTCTGAACAAAGAGAGATGCATGTTATCATACTAGCTGTAAAGCCGATAGTTCCAGCAGTAGTGATGCCTGTGTTTTTATACTTTAGCTCAATTATCTGATCGCATGATTTTGCCAGCCTGCTTGATGCTCTTGCCGTAAGGGCAGAAATAGCACTGGCCCCATGCTTTTTGGCAATTTTGGCCGCAAGGATATTCGCATGAGTATTGCCTGAAATAGAGACAATAAACAAATTGCGCCTTTTTACCAATAAAGGATTCTTAATTATATCGATAGGGGAGCAGCAAATCGCGTGACTACCAGGAAAATATTGTGCCGCTAGTCCAGCAATGTAGGAATCACCTGAACCAACAAACAAGCAGTTATCGATAGGCGATGATAGGCCAAGTTTGTGGAGGCCTTGAACTTGATATTCTATTTCAGCTTGCATAGCATCTATGGTGTTCATGTCTTTAGAAAA
>JBKPEN010000209.1:0-4031 GCA_046728425.1 Thermoproteota archaeon | reverse complement strand
AGACCCTTATCTGCATATTTTTCGTACCAGGCATTCAAGTATGGAATAGTTCTGATGCAATTGATACAGCTGTACGTCCAAAAATCTACCAGTACCACCTTGCCCCTTAAATCTGCAAGCGTTATTGGCTTTGAGTTAATAAAGCCAGTGATCTTTGTTAGTTCTGGCGCTAGCTTGAACTGAGATTTATCTATTTGCACTTTAGTTATTGTGCCGTTATTTTCAACTATGGCAGCAGGCACAAAACTCTTCTGCTGACTTGAGGCAGCATTATTTAGCTCTGGGCTGTTAAAGTATACTCCGAAGCCAACAATAAGCGCCACCACTCCCACACCAACTGCCAGCGCACTCATATTGTCTGCGTTCATAGCCCCCCTCCTCCTCCTCCCTGCAAGTTAATTATCTCATTTGCAAGTGGAAAGTTACCTATTACGCTTAGTTGATTTGTCAGTAAGAGGATACCAAGTGTGATCAGTATTGCACCCATTAGAGGGTTGAACTAATTAAGATGCCTAGCCATCTTGCGGATTATCTTTGTTGACTGCGAAAAGAAGGCCCCTGTCACGAGGAAGGGCACTCCAAGTCCAAGGGAATATGCAAGAAGGGAATTGTAGGCTGCGCCAGGAGATGTGGCAGCAAGCGTAAGCGTGGTCCCAAGTATCGGCCCCACGCAGGGCGTCCAACCAGAAGCAAAGGCAGCTCCAAACACAAAAGACGTCAGATATGTGGTCTTAAATCTAGGCAGGTTTCTCATTTTCTTTTCAAAATTAAGTATCCGCAGCTTCGTGGACAAGATAAGGTACCCACCAAATGCAATTATTACTGCACCACCTATAACCTGGAAAGTACTCTGAAAGCTAATGCCGACGTTGGCAAGGAAGCTGTTCAAAATCACACCCATGATGGCAAACACAAGCGAAAACCCAAGAACAAAATAGACAGTGTTCAGAAAGATGTTAAGTCTGGTAGATCTTTTCATGGCTACTGAAGCGCCCTTAAGGCTCTGGTTTTGACTCTGGATCTCGCTAAGGGCTGTGCCAGATAGGTATGAGACAAACGCAGGAATTATCGGCAAGATGCATGGCGAGAAAAATGACCCCGCCCCTGCCAAAGCAGATATCAGAACGCTAGTCTCTGCCAACTCATGCAACATCTGCCAATTTTTGGATTAATACTTTTTTCCAGATCTATACCAGATTTCTAGCCTGCTCTAAGGTAGATATCTATGAGGCAGCTTCTTCTTTGGGGGTTTTTAATCCCGCAGGCCAGACTGTTACCTTCAGAAGAGCTATTAGTCCTATTAGCTCAGCGATATGTATCCCAGCAAAGTATGGAAGCAATTCATCAGAATAAAGGGGCGCCATTGCAAAGTATCCGTAGACTGCTATTCCATTGTGAAGCATTAGCATACCAGCAAAAACTGCAAGGCCGACCGTAAAAGTGGCTCTGGTCTTGATATATATTCTAGCATACACCAGCAGCAATGCAATCAGTATAGCCATATTGGCCATACTTACGAGGGAGCTGATGTCCATCAGCAGAGCCATTATCACCAGACGTCAGAGAAATTGCCTTATTTACTTTTTTCCAGATTTGTTCTGCTTTTCTATTGCATCCTGGATCTCGTTGAATGCCTCAATATTGGCCTCCAAGTAGTTTGAAATAAAGTAAAGTACTGCATACTTTTCACCAGCCTTTGTAACCATGTTGTTCCTCTCAAGTACACCAATGTGATGCTGCACCAGCTTGTAGTCAACTCCAAGGGCTTCTGCAAGCTGGTTGATGTTGTAAGGTCTCTTTTTCAGAAAATCGATTATTCTTATTCTATTCTCACCCCCACGTGAGCCAGCAAAAAGGAACCAAAGCGCGCGCTTAGCATCTGGATCAGGCATGTATTACTACGCTCATTATGAGTGCTTGAAATTTAAACTGAATATGATACCGTATGCCTTATATCATTGTCTTGCCTAAACAAAGCAAGACAAAAGTTTCTGTACGGCGGATTTGTCAAGTTTGAGCAGAATATGACTTTTCATATCTTCCGTGGCTTTTGTGATATAAACGAAAAATATATACAAAAAGTGAAAGGAAAATGGCAAAAACCTTCGAAGAATTGGGTTTGAGTGCACAATTAACAAAAGCACTCGCAGAAAATGGATTTAAGACGCCATTCCCTATACAAGAGACAGCTATACCTCTTATTTTGCAGGGTAAAGATGTCGTGGGACAGGCGCATACAGGAACTGGCAAAACAGCGGCCTTTGGTCTACCCATATTGCAACAGATTAAACCAGGTGGGCCAGTACAGGTCTTGATTCTTGCTCCGACAAGAGAACTTGCGGTGCAGGTGACAGAGGAGATCAACCGGTTCGCAAAGTACACTGGGATAAAGTCAGTCACAATTTACGGCGGCCAAAGCATCAACCTCCAGCTTGACAAACTGAGGCGAGGTGTGCAAATAGTAGTTGCGACGCCTGGCAGGCTTATTGACCATATCAAGCAAGGCTCTATAATCTTAGATGATGTCAGGTTCGTAGTGCTCGATGAAGCGGATAGGATGCTCGATATGGGATTTATTGATGACATCAAGTTCATCCTGTTCTATGTCAACGAAGATAGGCAAACATGTCTTTTCTCTGCAACTATGCCGCCGGAGATCTTGAGGCTGGCAGACGAATACATGAGACAGGACAAGATTGAGCATGTGAGGCTTAATGAAGAAGAAATCACGCTTGAAACCATCGACCAATCCTATCTTGTAGTAGAAGAGCGCGAAAAATTTAGACACCTGATGGACTTCATTCGGCGCAATCAGAATTCCAAATCTCAGACCATAGTGTTTGCTGCTACAAAACAAAGAGCAGACAGGGTTGCCTACAAGTTAAGACAAGAGGGTTTTAATGCAGTCACTATTCATGGCGATCTTTCACAAAAACAGAGGGACAATGCTATGCACAAGTTTAAGAGAGGAACTGAAGACATACTTGTTGCAACAGACATAGCAGCAAGAGGAATCGATGTCCCAGCTATTGGAAACGTAATCAATTATGATGTGCCAGATGACCCAAATGTCTATTTCCATAGGATTGGAAGAACTGCAAGAGCAGGTGGAGAGGGCAAGGCTATCTCACTTGTCTCAAACGACAGGGTATCTGACTTTGAGAGGATACTTGCCCAGACAAAGTTTCCTATCCGCAGGCTAAATGATGAAATGGGAGTTGTTGTGCCGGTAATAGCTCAGCGCCAAGCATCGTTTGGTCGCAGCGGTGGATATCGATGGCGTGGTGGTGGCTATGGCAGCAGAAACGGCTACCGAAATGAGCGTGGTAGTGGCCAACGACGCTATGGCAGCGGCTACGGTGGAAGAGGTTCCGGTGGCTATAGGAGTAGCAGGAGCCAGACCGGATATGGTCGCGACAGAAGGCGCAGTCGCTATGGTTACAGCCACGGATACGGCGGCAGCAACAATAACTACTATTAGCAGGCACACTGTTTTTAAAGCCCGCTAGCTCTCTATTTTTTTATGTCTTTTGGCGTCGACACACTAGGTGGATTAAGTGAGAAGCTCAAACAGTTAATCAACGACACTCAGAATTTGTACGAATCGTTTATCGACGCAAACCAGCTGTACAAGCAGGGTAAAATGGAAGATAAGGAGTTCTTTATCAATATAGGCGAGTATCTTGTCTCAACCTCTGCACTGAATTTTCTTGCTGTTCGGGTAATACTTGAAATCAAAAATGCCATGGAGAAGGGCACATCCGTAAAAAGTCCCACCGGGGGAAGTTCATCATCTCCATCAGCCCCGCAGGCAGGCTTTGGCATAGGAGGATTTGTAGGCACAGGCGGCACAGTAGGGCCCGCTGCCGCAAGCGGCAATGAATACACATTTCCTTCACCGCAGGAGCCTACATTCAAGCCTGTTGATATCGAGCTACCAAAACCGCGAGCAAGCTCAACAACAACAAAGAACTGTATTGCTTGCAATGCATCTATACCAGCGAATGCGAAGTTCTGCAGCAAGTGCGGTA
>JBKPEN010000179.1:0-5413 GCA_046728425.1 Thermoproteota archaeon | reverse complement strand
CTCTATAGCACCATCCCAGCGTTGTGCTAGTCCGCAACCAGCAATCACGATCAGGAACTGACCTAGCGGATGGCTGTGCCATGCGGTTCGGGATCCAGGCTCAAATGTAACACTGGCACCGACTGCACGTGCTGGATCGTTCGCTTGGAATAGTGGGTCAATACGTACTGCACCTGTGAAATACTCAGTCGAGCCTTTGGTGGAAGGCTGTGAACTGCTTCGTTTAATGTCCATTTTCAGAATCCTTTGTTTGGCTTTGAACATTATCTTTATTATCTGTTGCATTGTTGTCTGATGAACTGGTTCAGTTCAGGTCATGTTATGTCTTGAACTAAATCTGTCATGTATATGTGTACCGCGCTTTAATTCAACTTTTTACTACGCACGATACAGTTTTGCTATTAGCTAAGGGCGATCCTTCTCTTAAGAATCAATCAATGTCAATCATCGCTGCTGTCAAAGTGATAAAACTTCAATGCCAATCTGAAAGCATCAATGTCGTTGTATAAGGTTGACTCTTTATCTAATATGCTTATTGCTGTATACAGATAGATATGAATGATAACAAAGGAAAAAAGAAAATTGCTCTCGTGACAGGAGGTAATCGTGGACTTGGATATGAGACCTGCAGACAATTGGCTCAGTTAAGTCTAACAGTTTTACTTGGGGCTCGGGATTTGAGCAAAGGCAAATCAGCTGCTTATCAATTGAATGAAAAGGAGGGTCTTGATGTAATGTTTTACCACCTTGATGTCTCAAATCAAAAGAGTATCTGCAGTATAGCAAAAGAAATAGATGAACGTTTTGGACGATTGGATGTTTTAGTCAATAATGCAGCTATTCTTTATGATTCATGGCAAAATGCTGTCGACGCAGACTTAGGAGTTGTAAACAATGCATTAACTACAAATCTCTTTGGACCTTGGAGGCTATCTCAAGTATTTATTCCCATGATGAAAGCAAACAAATATGGACGCATAGCCAATGTCTCAAGCAATGGAGGTTCGTTACACTACATGACGTATGGTGGGACACCAGCTTATAGTATCTCAAAAGCAGCATTAAACGTACTTACAAGGAAGCTTGCTGCAGAGCTAGCAAATACTGGTATATTAGTGAATTCTGTTGATCCAGGATGGGTAGCTACAGATATGGGTGGTCATGGTGGTCGTCCTGTACAGGAGGGAGCAAAAGGAATAGTTTGGGCTGCTACATTAGCCGATAATGGTCCTAGTGGGGGATTTTTTTGTGATGGCAATGCTGTACCATGGTGAATAGCGATGATTTATGAAGAATAACTGCACTAGAAACGACAACTGTGAGTGATGCACACAGAGGTCTTCCTCTAAAATCGATCATAGGTATTGGGCTCCATATTACTAGTGGTACTTTTGATAATAGAATTTATCAGAAACCCCTTATTGTGAATTATGTTGTTCAATCATATAATATCTGTTATTCTGACTATTTGATAGCCAATAAAGGAAAAAAGTCAATAAAAAAGAATATCATTATGGGACCATCATCACACCGTCTGGCCTCCATCAACGACCATGGTATGCCCGGTGACGAAGGAAGCCGCATCCGAACATAACCAGAGGACGGCTGAGGCTATCTCTTCCGGCTTACCCATTCTTCCGACCGGTTCCTGTGAAATCATCGCTTGGCGGCCTTCATGAGTGGCACTGCTGATACGCTGGATCATCGACGTATCAATGATCCCGGGGGCCACTGCGTTGATGCGAATATTCGACTGAGCGTAGTCGAGAGCAGCTGCCTTGGTCAGGCCGACTACGCCGTGCTTCGCAGCGACGTATGCGGCCTCAGCCTTGAATCCTTTGACCCCGGCACCCGAAGAGGTGTTCACGATGGCGCCGCCTCCCTGCTTGAGCATCAGCGGAATTTCGTGCTTTAAGCACATAAATACACCGTGCATATCAGTGTCGACCACACGATCCCATTCTTCCACTTCAAGATCCGCTATTAGTGTATTCATTTGCAAAATTGCTTACATATACTCCACTGAATTTTTTGAACATCAATGCACAATCCGCCGTGCTGAAGATATAAGATGTTCCATTGCATATTTAGTTTAAACCTCTGGCCATATCGACTGCAACTGCTGTATGGTTTTTGCAGCTGCAGTTGCTAGGTTGGTTATCTTTTAGTAGGTGTTACTGCTGCTATGCTACGCCTTGGTATTCTTGGCTTTCTTATTGTCGTAGCCTTTGTTCTCTGCATTTGGTAATTTATTTGCAGACTGAAGATACTGTTCAAAAAAAACTGTTAATCTTTTCAACTGCAGGGTTTACATACTCCGGCTTATCATACAAAGCGATGTGCGTTGCACCATCAATCAGGAACAACTCCCTGGGCTCTTTTGCTTTATCAATGGCCATTTCGCTGTAAAATCGGGTGTCAGCCTTTGTGCCTGCTATCATGAGCAGCGGACGCGGCGAAATCATATCTACATGATCGTAGGACGAGTATTCTGCAATCTGGTCTACACTCTTTAACAAAAACCAGTTTTTCGAATTAGGGTGTTGACCCCGTGGCGTCCGGTAATAATCAGTCCCTTCTCTATATAGGCCGCCAGGTGGTATATCCTTGGGGATTTCTTCCGGGGTATTGGGTACTATGTGTTCTAGGCGTGGAGGCTTACCTTGTGCTTCTTCTGTTCGAGCCTTGTTAGACTCCTCAAGCAAATGGTCTAGGTTGAGAGCAATGCTGGTGTTAAGTCCTTTTCTAAACAGATCGCCCATGTCTGCGCCGCTGACAGTTGCTACCGCCTTGATACGTAGATCGGTCTGGGCTGCGAAGGGAACGTAACCGCCCGATGCACATATACCCAAAGCACCAATATCCTCATGATCGACCTCGTCCCGGCTTTCCAGAAAGCTTACTGCTGATTTTACGTCTTCTGCTCTGGCAAATGGATCTTCAAGAAATCGTGGCTCTCCTTCGCTTTCACCCTGATAACTCGCATCAAAGGCGAGTGTGATGAAGCCTTTTTCGGATAGCTTCTTTGCATAGAGACCCGCAGTCTGTTCTTTAACTCCACCAAATGGGTGGCTGACGACAATAGCCGGGCGTTTTTCGCCCTTTTTATAATCGTCTGGAACATAAAGGTGGCCTGCAAGCTTCAAGTTATTGCTTTTGAATGAGACATTCGATCTCATATTTATGGCACCACGAATCCGCCATCAACCGAGAGCGCGTGTCCAGTGACGAAGGAAGCTGCATCCGAGCCTCGACTACCTTGTTCCGAAACATCAGCGACGACAACACTGGCGCCCTCATGTGCAAACGTAAGCGCTGTAGCACGACCAATTCCGCTTCCCGCTCCAGTCATAAACGCGACTTTTCGGTCATGGTTTTCCTTTCATGACTAGTCATTGCTTACACCTTCTTTCAGCATACGTTCATATACTTCATTGCTATCTTGCGGAAAATACCTGAGTACATTCAGTTTCATTGTTTCTTTTCTGTGGTCATCTTATTTACATACAAGGTATTTTTTGCAATGAATTGCAGCTACAGTCTGCCGGAAAGATATCGTCAAGCCGGAGCACTAGAGGCGCCACCAACCCCGTTCATTAGAGTTAAGGATCTCAGCAGTTAGACACACGAGCAGCATCAGTCGGTCATATTTCTAATGTGACAGAGTTATTTGTAGAACTTAATTTCGGTTCCACACCGATTAGTTCAAAGAGATCTTGTGCAAAAGTTTTGACGAAAATTGAACCGTTTTCCCCATAGCTATGCATTAATGTGATTATCCGTTTTTCCCCGGGTGAATAAACTTCGTTATACTCGATAAAATAGGCGTAATCGTCAAGGCTATTAAGATAATCTAAAAAGTTGGTGAGCGACAATTCCCCATATTTTGCAAGAACAAGTGTCCTTGAGCTATTTCGAGCTACTTCTCTTGCCAGTTCCACGATTTCCTTCTCTGTGGCAGTCTCCAAAATCTTCCTGAACGTTACTTTGGACATTTTTAGGAAGCCATGCCTTTCAAGGTACCTATCGAAGTTGGCGTAGCACAGAAGAAGTTGGTTCACAAGGGTATTGACGCTTATGTTACGTTTCTTAGCCTCTTCCTCAATAGCTAGGAAAACACTTTCACTGATCCTGAATGACTTAGTAACTGTCTTTTCGGGCATTTTTGATCAAAAGCCTGATCCTCAATACTGATTCTCTTATTTCTATTCTTCTTGTTTCGATAAATGGTGTTGAAACATCTGCGGAAGGTAAACCAATAACAGACAGCAATAAAGTTGATTACATAGTTAGGAAATTCAAGTCCAAGTATAGCGAAGGGAAAGTGAAAAAGTATTATACGAAATTTGACGTAGCAGCCGAAGTCCAGCTATGACAAACCCTTCTGAGAGCTGCCTATATCAATGGCGACCTAATGTTGGATATAATAAAAAAGCTAGTAGCGAACCATCATGTTGTGTTACTGTGACTTGAGGGAAGCCATATCTATAGAGAAGCGATATTTTACATCCGCCTTGGACAGTCTGTCATAAGCCTCGTTGACCTTCTGGATTGGAATGACTTCTACGTCGGCAGTAATGTTATGTTTGCCACAAAAGTCAAGCATCTCCTGCGTTTCAGCAATACCTCCGATGAGCGAGCCAGAGAGGCTGCGACGCTTGAATATAAGGCCAAATGCTGCGACAGCGTGAGGTTTGTCTGGTGCCCCAACTAGTGTCATATTACCATCTCGGCGGAGTAATTGTAGGTATGAGTTAACGTCGTGCTCAGCGGAGACAGCGTCAAGTATAAAGTCGAAGCTATTTGAGTGCTTGTGCATCTCATCTCTATTTCGCGAAATGACTACTTGATCTGCACCGAGGCGAACAGCGTCTTCTTTTTTGTTAGGCGAAGTGGTAAACACTATGACATGGGCACCAAGAGCATGAGCAAACTTTATTGCCATATGACCCAGCCCACCCAGACCTACCACACCGACCTTCTTACCTTTGGTAACACCCCAATGTCGCATAGGCGAGTATGTTGTAATTCCGGCACATAAGAGAGGTGCAGCTCCTGCGAGATTCAGGTTAGAAGGAACGCGTAGCACAAAGTGTTCTTTGACTACAATACTGTCAGAATATCCGCCATAGGTTACGCCTTCTAGGTGGACATCCGGAGAGTTGTAGGTGAGGGTCCCATGCGGGCAGAACTGCTCAAGACCAGCCTGACACTCTTCGCAGTCACCATCGGAGTCAACCATGCAGCCGACTGCAGCAATATCACCAGGTTTGAACTTGGTGACTGCAGATCCGACCTTGGTGACACGGCCAACGATCTCATGTCCAGGAACGCATGGATAGATAGTAGGCATAGCGCTCCACTCATTACGGACTTGGTGCAAGTCAGAGTGGCAAATACCGCAGAAAAGGAT
>JBKPEN010000265.1:0-13890 GCA_046728425.1 Thermoproteota archaeon | reverse complement strand
GGCTCTACACATGACCGAGATAGCTGAAATAGAGCAAGCTAGGGGCTTTCCATAGGTGTTAGCAAGCGAGCTCCTAACTGCATACTGCAGAAAGGTTTAGGATCGTGATCTAGTCCAAATGCGTCACACAACTGTTTGCGGATTCTTTTGAACACATTCCCAATGAAGATATCGATCTATCTGCATTTATCGTCCAGTAGGGGAATGTGAATAACACGCTTCTAGTAAACCTTCATTCCCTTGTCTATGTCTTATTGTCATTTACATCGTTGTTACCTTATTCATCAGTATCGTTCGTAGCAGCATTCTTGATAGTCGATGTGGGTTCTGTACTACTACTATTACTACCCTGATGGAAATCATTTAGCTCTGTTCTTTCTCCACTATCAACCGCTACTTCTAGGGCTACGCCGCCTACATCTTTACAATAGTACTTGTCTTCGTCCTGATTTGGCTCCACTAGGCTTACGTCTCTTGTCTGAAGACAATCTGTGAATGTACCAAATGGAACTGTAACTTCTTCACTCGGAGAAACCACTTTTGCTGCATCCTCTGCATGCCCTGGATAGTACTCTTGTCTGTACGAATCCCCTACTTGAGGATCTGCTTCCATAATAATTCCAGGCTGGGCACCATCAACTCCTGCTTCCCAAGAACCTTCGGTGCTAACGACTTCTCCATTTTCGTACTCTTTTGAATCTTCTCCCATATACCAAACGTTACCCTGTTTATCCTGAGCGTGCCAGTCAAAGGTCTCTTCAGTAAGTTCTTCGTCCAACCAGACCCTATCCCACACAACTGTTGTTGTTATTCCTAGAATTTCTTTTGTTTCGTTAGTTACTATGACCATATCCTTCTCGGTTCCATCCTCAGTTTCAGTCTGATAAGTAAATGTGGTTCCAGGAGTGAGAGTAAAGTAAGGATTATCAATGATTTCGTTGCCAAAGTTGCAAGGGTCAAATTTAGGTAGAGGGTACTGATCGTTGGCACTATCCGCATTGTTGCCTGTAGAGTTAATGTCTTGGCACGTGCTATTAGTGATATTATTACCATTATTGCTCGAATCTACTGTTTGAGCGGCAACCGTACCAGCGGTAGTCATGGACACTATAGTTCCGACCACTATTGCTACTGCCGCAAACATCAGGATATCTTTTGTTTGCATCAATGATTGCATCAATCCAGATTTATTAAGGAATGTGATACAACTCTCTAATTGTTTACGCTGATTTCAAATAAAGATAATTGAATTGATTTAGGTACTTGTACCAGCACTTCTTACCTTAAAGTCTTTAAGCTAGCCTATTGAACCCTTTTACACGGACGAACGAAGCCTGGACCTGCCTCGATCAAAATGTTTAAAGCTAACAACCACTGAACCCATCTATATGATAGGCTCGAATTCCACCCTGTCCATTTTTATCAATCTAGTAGACTACTGTATCAAATTGACCTTCTTTTAGATACTTATCCGATAAAACCTCTAGCAATGCCAATGCTGTATGCTGTCAAGCGTATAAGCTTACACTGATGGTTAGTATAGTACATGGAGAAATTTCGAAAATAACAATCTTTCTGATAGCGGTAATTGAACTTGGCAGCATGACTCGATTGCCTGATAGATGCAAATAAGGTTATCTTCTTCTCCCCTCACCGCTAGCCTGTTTATAACTATCATAGAGTTTGCTTGTTATGGTTCCTATCGGTTTGGTATATTCAATCCATGATTCAACAGAAGTAGCCATACAAAAAATGATTGACTTTAGTCAAAGAATGATAGATGTGCTCTTGACGGCGCCGATTGTCCGTAAGCTAGTGGTGACAATATCATGATACTTGCTATTGCAAGCGTTGCTAACAATGGTAAAATAGTGGCTTCTTGCTCTTGAGCCCATATAGTCACTACTTTTGCAATTAATACGCTTACGGCGAAGTGAACAACTTCAATCCCCCTATCTATTTCAGACTTCTTGCATTCATTCCTTGTGCCTTCGTAGCCTCCACTCTATATCACATCGATCGCAAAAATAGAATGTATAACTGATCCTGCCTGCTCCATCCTGAGTGCCTTTGATATATCTCAATTCAGTCCCACAGGCGCCACACGCCATATATCTGATTAAGCGCGCACTAAGCTAAAAAAAGATGTGCTGGATTCAATCCAGCTATGAAAAGACATTTAGAATTAGAGATAAAAAGACTCTTCAAAATGCGCCTAGAGATGCAGATAAGTTAAGGCGGTTATTGAAAGTAAAACAAAGACAAAAGGAAGAAGCCGACCATATAGAAGCCACACAAAGGTTAGTTACAGAAATTGAAATGCTAAAGGTGGTACTATATTTGGTGTGCAGAAAGCAGCAATAATAGCAGCACCTGAAAGGCAATAATAATAACAAAACAGCTCTCCCTAGGTGTCTTATCTATGAAATGCATAATAGCAATGTAGAGTCTAATGTACAAAAACTCGCCATCTGGTCTCATGGGAATGGAAGAGTAGGAGAGACCAGCTGGAGAGGATGCGACTTACGTGATTCTCTAATAGACCTTTTTATTTTAAGTATATCTCAAAACCCATCGTGCGCAATCATATATGATTTTCTAGATTATTGGGAACAAATTAAGAAATTCCCATTATTAATATTCCTGTTATTAATAAAATTTCAATCTTTAGCCAATTTTTCAAGCTCACAGAGAAGTGAAAAAGCTAAAAGCATCTCGTTGTACTCGACCATCCTAAAACATGAGAAGACCGTACTTACTTCCTTTACTAGAGTAGCTAAGTTGGTGGAGGTAGTGTTTCTCCAGTAGGTAGTAGAGTAGTTGTACGAGGATCATCCTCAGATGGTTCATCCTCCGATAGCAGAGTTTCGATATCGCCGTCTGACCCTGATTCTTCCTCTATAATTGTGTCAGTGATTGCCTCTGCTGTCTCTGAAGTGCTTTCATCATTATTTGAGATTGCATCTCTTTCTTCTTCATTTTCATTCAATGTTATTATCGCAGACTTTGGAGGCGTTGGTTCAATTGGTTGTGTGAAGGTCGTACCTCCTTTAGCTACTTCTAGAGCAGTACCCATATAGTTTGATTTAAGCACCAAATCATTAAAGTTAGGTCCAGGGTCTGCGTCCCCAGAAGCTAGCCATAATGTCGTGGTATTGTCCTCCATTGTGGGGGATAATTCTTGGATCCTATGTGCCACGAAAATACTCTGGTATTCATCGTTCAAAGTCCTGAAAACTACAACTTTACCAGGTTGTATTGTTTCAAATGTCTCATTTGCTGCAATGTAGATTACATCTCCAGTAGCCAAAGTCGGCAGCATTGAGTCTCCAAAGATCTCCCACTGTGAGATGCCATTACCAGGCATCTTTTGTACATTTTCAGAACTGTAAATACCTGAACGAGGATCTGTTACCGCTACTGCTTCTTCCTCTGCGTCGTTATCGATATCTAAAGTTGAATTCATTAACTGCTGTTGTTGCTCCTCTGTTGTTTCTACAGCAGCATTGGCAGAAAAAAGAAGAACAACAGTAGCAATTATCGTCATACCCAGGACCTTTACTCCCAGTCCAAATAATGGAAACATTGTTATCACTATTTCAAAACGAAAGACGATTGAATAGCATGATAAGGTTATGGTTTGATATTCTTAAAAATTCACACGGCATCACCATGTTGTTAAATTAGCAGGTAGAAAAAACAGTGATATAATACACCCTCTCTCGCCTTTTGGTGCTAGGCTGCTCATAACCCTGCTCTTACAATGATCAATAGTTCAAGTTTAAACACAACCAGAAAGGAGAGATAGTGGAGGTCTTGACCTTTTGTCCTTCACGCCGTTCTTTTCCTTGATATCTTCTCCTATTCAATTCAGTTTCAGTCCTGTATTGTAAAGGAGAGAGAAGAGCGGTAGTAAAATATTAACATAGCCAACAAAGGATCCGCAACCAGCTAACTAGTCAGTATTTAGGAAGTCTAACAGAGAAATGCCCTGATTGAAAAAACCATATTCGCTATAGCTGCGGTAATGATTGTGGCATCAACCTGCTATTTTTGGCGACGACAACACTTACATATCCGTACTCTGGCACATCCAGATACTGGGGAGTAAAAAAAGAATATGTCTTTGGAGTTTGGGGAGGCTGTAAGTGTATTAGATGAGCACATAGAAGTTCTAAAGCAAAACCTGCTTTTTTTGATGGCGGAATGCAAATCTGAAAGGAAGATGATGACTCAAATCGTTACACTCAAAAGAGAATTGGATAAAGCCGTACAGGAAAGAATGAAGTTAAGTCAGATTTATTGTCGTCATATCAATAGTAGCAGTGTTTCTGTTCCTGCTACTAGTGTTTAGTATTTTTATGATAATACTAGTGGCTAATGTCTTATGCAGTAAGAAACTGAATTGATGCCCACGCTTTATATCACATTGGAAAAGAGGTTGAGTTAAAGGCTAATAAAAGAAACGATAAGTAACACAAGGGTCCCTCCTAATAGAGTAGGATAGCCTAGTTAGCCACATCCTGGATTGGACCTAGAAGTTGAAAAAATCATTTAGGAAATTGAGTGCTAAAATCCTTCACGCCTATTGGGATGAAATACATAAGCGAACTAGACGGCTGCAAGAGAGGTCATGAACGAACAGATCAGATAGATTGAAACTGTTTTGCGAGGAGAGCCATATCGCCACGACCGCCGAGGAGGACTACCATTATGACAATCACAATCAAAACTCCTTCTTCGTTCATTCTCTTCAAATCCTCACTTCATAATAGTTATAACATAAAGTCCTTCCCAACGAGCGGGACATGGCATTTGTCATATAGTCTCGATTCCGAGAAAGGGACTACTCGCAGTATATGCGGACTCGTTAATCTGGGCGATATCACCCATTTTGATTATTTCTCTGTCGCTTTGGACGAATTACAAACGAATAGGCAAACCCGCAGTATCATTTGCAAAAAATGCTTAGAGAAAGTGGATATAGATAGTGGGCAATAAACATCTAAACCACCTAGGGTGTTGAAGTCTAATAGCTTCAACTGTAGTCTTGACGGTAGGGCCTTCATCTAATCTTAGAGCATCACAAAACTAAAACTAGAACAAAAAAGCTTCTGCCATTATGTATAGTCCAAGTCCTATTAATACAAATGGTAATATTCTGCTAGCAATACGGCGAAAACGGTCTGCAAGAAAGCTATGGTTCACAAGATAGAATGCTACTCCACACCAAACCCCTGTCAGCCCCATAACCACTAAGATAATCACAATCATCTCTGATGCTTCGTTATTTATGGCAAAAACCGACGTATAGATACCAATTTCCTCGCCACCCGAGAATGTCACAGCCGCAACTGTTAGGAAAGGCAGGTATGCTACTATCCATTTGCTTTGTGACGGCTGTTTGGCGGTGGTAGGTTCTTCCTCATCGTCGTCATCATGACCATTCTTTCGTAATTCAAACAACTCTTTGATTCCAATCGCAATCGGAAAGATTCCTATAAGCCCTATGAGAGTGTTTGGTATAACCAGCGCAATTAGCGAGCCTGCAATACCTACAGCTAGGAGTGCGCCCATTCCCACGTATTGCCCAAGAACAACCTGAGAAATAGGAAAACAGCGGCGGTTGGCAAAGAACGCCATAAGAATAAACAAATCGTCAATGTTGGTAACAGCAAATGAAGTGGCTCCAATACCAATTAGACTAATAAAATCAGCTGCCACCACAACTATTCAAAAAAGAGAACAAGCCATCCGTGTAATAAATCAAATAAATAAATAATTAGTCTGCCACATTATGACGGATTTGTTCCAAATTGACTTTAATCTATCTCTCGGGTAGCCTAGGGAAGATAGGTGTATCTTGCTCCTACAAAGGGTCAATAGTTCATGTTTTAAGCAGATCCAATCTGATTACGGGTAAGGATTGAAGGGTAGAGCTAAATCGCAGTATAGACCCTATTATTTTTCCAACTAATCGCAGTTTTAACCTTGTTTACACCGAGGTTGTAAAACTTCTCATGATCATGACTGGACAATTCAGGTGAAACATCCTGCCTGTTCAAAGCGTGTTATAGGGCGTTGATTAGGAGAGATGATATTAAAGTAAAAAATTACTGTGCCAATACTTTAACAATCCAAGCTGGATGTATTTCATTCCAGCCAAATGCTGGCTTATCTGTTACCCAAGCACCATGAACTTCTATCCTGTCACCGTTTTTTGGAATCTGTACAGTAGCAGGTGAATTTTGATCATTTGGAATGATTTCCACAACAAGCATTCCATTCCTATGTGAATTGTTCTGGTCATTTAGCAACTTTTTGTATGGCTGCTCAACATCAAGACTGAATTCATAATCGCCATCATCTTCTTTTGTGCCTTTCATGTCATGAACTATCCCAATTGCCATTTCGCAAGTTGACAATACAGTAAATCGGGCTTGTCTCTCTACACCATCAAGCACATTTCCCTGCCTGCAATTTCCTGTATCAGGGTTAGTTTGCATAACTGTTTGTGGAGCAAATTGCGTGACGTAAATGTAGGTGCCGCCACCAATAATCATTGCAGCTGCTACAATACCTGCTACAATGACTAAAGACTTTCTTTTCAATCTTTATAGTTCTCTATTTAAATCAAAAATACAATCATACGTATTAATAGCTTAGGATTGAACAGTTAAGTTCTCTTTCAATAGCTGTTCTTTTAGATATTAATAAGGATTATCTTATACACGTGCTGAGGTCGTGGGTTCAAATCCCACCCGGTCCATCTTTTACTGTTGTACAAATACGGTATTAATTTAGGTTCATTTTAGATAGTTGTCGGACAAATTTAGCAGTAATATGAAAACTGCTTCTGTTAAATTATCATAGCTCTCTAATACTGAGCCGGTTTTGCACTCAAGCCGATGAATAGTCACAAGTAACATCAATCCTATCCCTTTTAAGGAATGCTTGTGCCAGCTAGGCTATGACAAACATCTCCTCAGAGGACAATATTACAGAAGCACAAGCTGCAGTAACAACAACTACGGATCCCGAGCAGGTCGCTCAAAATATCAAAGATATCGCGAGAAGAATAAGAGAACAATCAGCTAGGATGAGGGATACTGTGAAAATTATCCGTGAGAGCGGTGCCATAGAAGAATTAACAGATGCAGTCAGAGAGGCTACAATGGCAGCTCGTGATACATCAAGAGAGATAAGCGAAACAGCAAGAGTGTTAAAAGAACGTGGTGTTATCAGAGATACTGCTAGCGTTGTTGACCAAACCGCAAGAAATGCGATTGAAACTGCAGAGACTGTGAAAGTAATATCTAAAGAAGCAAGAGAGGCAGCTCCTGAGACATCTGCTGCAATTGCAACAGCGTCTGAGACAGCAAAGGAACGCGCTAGGGTTGCGGCAGAAAAGGCAAAAGAAGCAGTAAGAGAATCAACAGAAAAGGCTAAACGGAAATTGAAGAAAGGAGAAAAATAGTAGGCTGCCAGAGAGATTTGTACAGCGGAAAGACAAACTGGAAGGTTGCTCATTCTCTACTGATGAGTGAGAATGTACTGCTTTGCTCATTCGTGAATCGTAGCTAGTTTTTAACTGCTATCTGAATTTCAAAAATGAATGGGCGGTATCAAAAGTACAAGTCTCTCCTTCGACCCTCATTGCTGCAGTCGTGGGTTCAACTCCCACCAACCCTGTCCATTATTATCAATAAAGTTAACTACGGCATTGAATTAAGCTTGTTTTTGGATAGTTGTCGGACAAGAGAGGTCCAGAATCCGATTTCGTATGACATCACGTCCAAGGGTTTCAGAAATCAATATTGACTATCATACACTGCCAGCATCACTGTTCTTCTTAAAAGAATATGCAATGTTATTGATGCTAGAAGTTGTATTCTTAGTTCAGGATTTCTTCCCTCTATGCTAATGTGAATGACTCCCCACCTTCTACTTTTGTTGCTGGGCAAACTCCATCAACTCAATCAGAACTCCATGAACAAGGCCATCGACATACACATAGCGACCCATCCAATCAGGCAGCTTGGCGTCAAATAGGACAGAGAGAGGGGCGTTTGATTTGCGTGCCATCTCCAAGTGTTCATCAATGGATGGCACTAGATAGGCTAGGTGATGTGTGTTCTCTCCTTCTCCTCCTCTCTCTTGAAGTGCGTCAAGATATGGAGATGGATCATTTCCAAGTGGCTGTATCGACTCAAGCATTGTATTGCCCAGCTCGACGAAACCAAATTCGGCTGAGAAGGTGACAGTTTTACCTCGATAAAGCGCATTTTCGATGTGCAGCGTAAAGCGCCTAGCGATAGCGCTGAGTCCAAAGCGATTCGAATTGTCACGCTCGGCTTGATCAATATCTCTAACGACAACGCCTACATGGTTCAGATTAGGATACTTACGTGTCAAAAGATTATCTGATATGTCCGAACTCCCTCATTCTCAACAGTGCCATTGTTATGGAATGCTTCCCTACATGCATCTAGGTTCTCGTTACCGCCTTGATTCTTTAAAAACATTAGTGAAACGGTTCTGATAAGAGACTATAGCCCAACTGGAGAATGAGGTGGACTGGCTACACCAGACAGGGAAGAAGCCTATAAGGTACACTGTAGGGAAGGATTGATGAAATTTGAGCTCAGGACTGCTTAATAGCACACACGTGTGAGCAAAACTAACCTAAAATATAATAAAAATTGTAATATTCCCTCAAGTGAATATAGTATCTCGGAGGCAAGACAACGGACGGGGGTGTTACGCCATCAAAAACACATAAGAAAGCCAACTTTTTACTATTATCCGCTGCTTACATTAACTAATATGTGTTCTAAGATTAAAGGAACTTATTCAAGTCTTTTCTCACTTCGGTAAAGAGAAGTACAAAAATAAGTGAAATACCTCAAGGAAATTGTCAATGTGCTTATCTCGCAAATCCAAATGCTTCGCTCAGACATCAAGAGTAGAATTGGCAATCCTCGGCGGTCTTCGGAACCGCAGATCATATTGAGAGCGAATGAAGAGAACCATAGGTCGTGGGTTCAAATCCCACATGTTCTATTTTTATCAATGTAGTAAGGTTGTTCAAAAAATTCTCGACCTATGACCTGGGTGCATAAGCATAACTCTATCTTTTTTTGCATTAGCTCCAACCTTAAAGCTATGGTTGAGGTATCAAATTCTCAAAGGGAAGCGTTCCACCCTTCCACTCCCACTCTGCGAAACGGTTGATGCCTTCCGCAGGGGAGTATTCAACTTGACCTATTGCTACCAGGTTGTCAAGGAACGCTAGCTGCCCAGTAGAGTTTGTGCTAAAATACGTAACACTAGTTCCACTTCCTGAGCCATCAGGATTTGTGCGAGTGAGCAAAACGAAGCTGATAGTTGCATTTTCGCCGCCGCCTTCTTCTATACCACCTTCAGTCATTATAACGGCATGACCTTGATTAAAGGAAAGTCCGTTAGGTTGAATATTGATTGTGACGTTTCCTGTTTCAGTCGCGTTTATGATACCTGTAGCGTTTGGAGGAAGTATTATTCTGTTACCAGAATATGAGATTACAATATAGGTTTCATTTATTGGGTTCACGCTTGATTCTCCATCTTCCCCTTCATCATATGAGAAAAGACGACCCAAAAGAGCATTTGAAGCATTGTTGATAGTAGTAGTCATACTGCTTACAGCTTCTTGCTCTCCTCCTACTGATGTAGTAGTTGTAGTAGTGTTGTTGCCAGTTGCAGAGGCTGATACTGGACTAAAAGTAATCGATGCAAAAACTATTGCCAGCGTGAAGATTGTTGCTACTGTCACAAGATATGTATTGTGTAGTAGATTTATTTTTTTACTATTATCTTCATTCAGCGTCTTCATTTTATGTGTGCTTTCAGGATGAAAATAAAGGATAAAACAGTTCTTTCAATTAACGAGGAAGACTGCATAGTCCAACGAAGGCGAAGTCTCCACTAATGCTCAACTCATTGCAATAATAGTGCTAGCAATTATGTCTTTATCATAATAATATTCGCTGCGAAGCTGGTGAAATGCTTAACTTAAATGATCGTGAGTTTGCTTACCTTATGAGTAGCAGCAGGAAATTCAACCGAATGACTTTAGCTTTCTCCCTTCCGACATTAGGCGCGGTTCTAATACTTATATTTAGTATTGGTGCAGTCGATTCATTTGCTCAGACCGATTTGCCGACTACTACTGGTCCTATCCAGGATCAAGTAAGGAATACAACTGACATCATTGAGTCCCTTGGAAACCCATTTTTGTAGAGCAAGGCAAAATCATAGGACAAAGAGTACTTGCTGTTACCCCACAACCCCAGTTAGAATTCAGTTTCATGGCTAATGCTAGTATTAACAATGATGATGGCGTTGTAATAAATGCAATAAACATGGGACAAGCGTAAGCACACTCAATGCTGATGGAACATTTCGAGGTCAAGGACAGGGTATACTAAGGACACAGGGTGGTGACGTGGCAACTTGGACCAATCAGGTAGTAGGAAGTATTACCCCAGAGGGAACTATAATAACACGCGGAGTAGGAATCTGGAGTACACCTTCAACAACGGGCGAACTAGCTTTTATGAATAACATGATAACAGTTTTTGAAGTCCAGATAGATAGAGAAGGAAATCTCTCAGCTAGAGAGTGGGAATGGGAATGATATGACAAGAAGCAAGCATAATTGATAGATAGCTCTGGAATCTTTGCCCAGATGCAATTTAGATAGGAGATAATAACTACCTTCAAAAGGCTGGCTTAGGTCGTGGGTTCAAATCCCACCCGGTCCATTTCTTTCTGTTGTACAACTACGGTATTAGATAGAGGTCGATTTTAACAATTGTCGGTCAAAAAGCCCAGCAATGCAACGCATGGCAACAGATTCCTACCCCCTAATATTTAGAAAGATGAATAGAGTTACATATTGGCAGGGAAAAATCCTTTTTGAGAAAACTATCTGCATCTTACAAGATAGATATCCTGCGCCTAGGAATTTCAATTGCAGTTCCTCTAATAGCAGGTGTGATTGGCTCCATTTTTACATCTCAATCTGTTTCGACATGGTTTCAAACTATTGAAAAACCGTCGTTCTCTCCTCCAAATTGGCTCTTTGGTCCTGTATGGACTACACTTTATGTTCTGATGGGAATATCATTATTTCTTATCTGGAGGGCAACCAGCAGTACTACTTTTCCCAATTATAGTCGCAGCAGAAAAATAGCTGCATTCACTGCCTTTGGAACTCAACTAATATTAAATGTGTTATGGTCATTCCTTTTCTTTGGTCTAAGGTCACCACAGCTTTCCTTTGTAGAAATTATAATCTTGTTGATAAGTATTGTGGTAACCAAAGTTATCTTTTCCAAAATATCAAAACTATCAGCAATACTCATGCTGCCATATGTTACCTGGGTTACTTTTGCATCCTTCCTTAACCTGGAGATTTGGCTGCTAAATTCTTAATGCATTTAAGAAGTAAATGTCTCTTATCTCTAGGAGATCTTAAGATATGGTGTTCGAAGTAGAATTAAAGTTAAGAATAGATGAGGAAGATGGATCTATCGTAGTCCAAAAGATGTCAGAGCTTACAACTAAAGCAAAGGAACTTGGTTTTGCTATAGTGGACGCTGAAGTAGAACAAGAGGACGAAGATGATGAAGATGAAGATGAACGTGGAGGAGAGGAAAACGAAGGGTAATGTGGTGCATGGTAATACACGCCTATCACTGACTGAGCTTTAGGATAGCAAAGATACCATCAGAAATCATGCTTTGAAGCATCAGGTTCTATTCTTTGGTTTAATTAGAGGAAAGGGTGAGATTTGAACAGTATATCTTATACTATAGCTAGTATCATCTAGGCGGATGGTTATGGCTTGAAAAGCTCACTGAGGTCGTGGGTTCAAATCATCCCGCCCAGTCCACTTTGAATAATTAGTAGAACTTCACATGCTCAAGATTTGTATGCATCATGTCATTTTCAATTGCCTAATTTTTTCTCTTATTGTAATAAAAAGTTGGATTCTGAAGCCTTCTCATTGCTTCTTCCCAGTCAATTGAACTGCTGAAGCTAGTCCAATCTGCAAATGCAGATCCATCTCCAGCCCATTCTTCAAATTTTTTCATAGCTGTGATATGAGGCTCTGCCATCACAAACTGTCTCATTGAATTTTGATCTTTCCAAATTGAAAGTGTCCAGAAATGCTTCTTTGGAAAGTCTGCCTTTACTGCATAATCAACTATCCCGTGGCTTTGTTTTGCCTGTTTTAGCACTTTTGATGACATCAACTGAAATGGAATCATGTAGCGGCAACTCTTCAGCGGCAGGAAAGTAGCAGCATGAATATACTTTTTTTCCTGAGCTCGCGAATCAGAGTCAAGATTGTTTTGCATTTGGACCAACAACTATGTCAAGATTCTCTAAAAAATTTATGTCAGGCAAGCAAAGCGCCTAGACCTTCTCTTGCATTGTTTTCTGCCAGAGATTAATATGATATAGAAGAAGCTGCAAGCAAGAAAGTCTCTGATAGCTGTGAAATTTGCAGCTTGGAACAAAATAGAGTAAAAGGTTCTATCGACGCCAAAATATGCTGAACAGTATTAACTTGGTTATGGGTTTGTAGCCTTGCAACCTTTATATAACTTATTTAGTGGCTTCTACTATGAATCATATCCCCAAAATTCCTAGCCATGGGGTTTATGATTATTGGTCTCATTATGTTATCTGATGTAATTGTCTAGGCATCAGCACAAAACCAAACTACAGGTGAGAATATGGCAGGAGGAGGAAATCAAAATATGACGGCTCAGGGAACTGGTGAATCGAATAGTATGGTTGCTGGAAATCAATCCTCAGGAGGGGAAGGGGTAGCTCCAGGTTATCTTCAACTAAGGTCAAGTAGGGAAGTAAATGCTTCAGCTGACCAGGTCTTAGAATATTTTATGAATATTCAGGATCTCCCTCGCTTTCATCCTGAATTCATAAAGAATGTAACAATATTAGAGCAACAAGCAAATATCATTACCTTTAAACAAGAAGCATCATTCTTCGGTAATAACGTTAGCTCGATAAATAAACTAAACAAACTTCCTTCTAATGATACAATAATAATAGAAACAATTGATGGAAGTGGTAAAGGAAGTAAGTTTAGTTTAACATGGCAAGAAACAAGTCCAAATAATACTCAGATTACCTTGGATGGAGAGTTTGTATTTCAATCGCCTCCTGGCAGACCGCTTGACGATATTATACGAATGGTTGCAGAAAAAAGATTAGATGAGGATGTTATCCATATAGGACAACTAGCATCATCGTCTGCTAAGTAAATGCAAAGATGACGATGTTGATATCACCATACATCTCGGTATGGAGACTAACCATGATAGATAGGATATTTTTGGATACAGTATAAATTGAGATCATGTTCATCCGCTAAGGTTATAAGATTGCTTCAGGGCTTTGATTGCGCATGTTACTGAAAGAAAGGAGTGGCTAGTACTGTCATGCAACCAAGTAGACCTGACTTTGAGCGTCCCATGCTTCGGATCGGATCAGTTGCATTCCTTGCAGGTATTGTTATTTTCATGGTATCTACCATTGGGTTTCATGCTGGTACTAGGGACCCAATGGACAATCCATCTGTTTTCGCGGTATATGCCCAGAGTGATCCATGGATAGCTGCCCACATTGGTCAGTTTGCAGGTCTAATGTTAATTTTTGCTGGTGGGTTTGTAGCGCTCCATCGGTTGCTTTTACATTCAGAATCAGGCGTCGCTTCAGCACTTGCATGGTTTGGCTTAGCGGCAGCAATAATTACAGCCAGCACCTATGCTATTCTACAAGCTGTTGACGGGATTGCACAAAAGATTGCAACTA
>JBKPEN010000163.1:0-2234 GCA_046728425.1 Thermoproteota archaeon | reverse complement strand
AGAAATATGCTGAATCTCTCAATAGCAAAACCAAGTCCTATCAATGCTATTGAAGTTCGCACCCAAGACAAAAATGTACGCTGATTTGCCAAGTATTGCTGCGATCGATCAGAATTGTCTTCCTCATCGTCAAACATCTTTAGCTTCTGTATGTATCATTGCCAATCATAAGTTATAACCCAGAGCAGTAATGCCGAGATCAGGTTTGCTATGCAAAGTATAACAAGATGACGTAATCCTATTTGCCGACAGACAAGCACATCAACACTTAAAAACCGGAGAAAATCAATCCTACCGTATTATATGGCTGCCCGGAAAAATACCTCCCGCAAGAAAAGACTGATGAAGCGCGTCAAACAAAATAAGCCAGTACCTACATGGGTAGTCATCAGAACTAACAGAAAGACCAGGACTAACCCCAAGCGCAGACTATGGCGCAGGTCCGATGTGAACGTAGGTTGATGATGAAAAATGGCGACAATGGAAGAGACTGCTACACGCGTTTACACCATCAATCTCGGCAAGGCGTGGATTACCCCAGAACACAAGCGGACCGATAGAGTCGTAAATATGATCCGTGAATTTGCGGAGAGGCATATGAAAAGCAATGAGATCAAACTTGACCAAGACCTAAATCGGCAGTTATGGTCAAGAGGCAAGACTAACCCTCCAAGAAAGGTTCGAGTAAAAATGGTTAAAGAAGAAGATGGGACTGTTACAGTATCGCTATACGAAGATTTACCCTCGGATACTAGTACAACAATTGAAACTCCTACTACAGCGGAAAAGAAAGAGACAGATATTGAAGCACCCACTGAAACAAAATCAGCAACGGACGAGCAGTCCAAGGAAGAAAGAACGACTGAAGCAGCCAGCAAATAGCCTTCTAATCAGATCATCCCTTTTTGTATCAGGGCATAGGCAGGGCAGCGAGCCGTCTATCCCTATGATATCGCTAGAATATCCTTAGACCAAGTGCGCCCCTTGTAATGCTGTCAGAATACTTTCTATAATGAGTATATACACAATCAATCAATCTGCAATCTCCTAAATCTAGCCCATATAACCGGAGAGGTTTTAACAGCTGCCAGCCACTAATTTTTTAACTCCTCTTTCAATATTATAAGCCGTGATCGAGGTCTGCCCAGTCTGCTATAAATTTCTACAGACTATTTACGACAGGAAAAAGATGAAAGAGGTCAAGCTCATCGATAACCAACCATGCAAGAGCACGTATCACAAGAAACTGGTCGACTAGAATCGTTTTGTTACTGCAGCAGGAGGAGAAAAATGAAGAAGATGGACGAGAAAAAAGTCACGCGATGAAATACAAAGCCTCGTCAATCAATGAAGCCGTTTCGCAATGAATTGATGATTAAATTGAGAGCAAAGAAGGAGGTTAGATATATTAGATATTTCACAATTCTTCTGCATCTGTTTATTCTCAGGTGATGAAATTGCCAAGATCCTTTGCCATATAGTCAATCCAAGAAAACTTCAAAAAGAAATGAAATGGGTCTCCATAGTTATCGTCCATTGATATGCTGCATATTTGGAGACTTGAGAGACTAGTCTTCTTTAATCTCGTGTTTTTCCTTGACCTTGTTACCAAACGAATCTTTCGACTCACGTTCTATCTTGGCTTCGTCGTCATCGATCTTTACTTTTTCCTTATATTCCTTTTCAGCCATGGTGGTATATTTCTGTCATTTAAGGCTTAAAGCAATTGTAGAGAATCTTACTGCTACATATATCCGAAGGACAGAGCGAGAGCATATTCCCTCGCAATTTATATCATCAGCTGCAGTGTGTACCGGACTCGTGAAGTGTACACTATTGTTCGGCGTAAGCTACATCTAATATCTCGAGTCATCGGCGAGACAGTTGCGTATCCATTTGGGCATTTGCCATGTCCTTCTGCAATTATTACGTGACAATCTGGTTGCAAATGAAGGATGATGTTATCTTTGATCTGGCTACATTCTGCTTGATTAATCTATTATACTGAGAGAGTAACAAATAACCTAGATTTAATCCTCTAAACTGCCTGGCGTGTCAACAACAACAGACCAGCAAGGACTATCAAAAGCAAACCAGGTACAACAACCAGCCCTGCTGGAGGTATGTAATCATGAATCAAATGGTTGACAAGATGCTGTATCCAGCAACAAGGGGCTCTGTGAATATCAGACTGATGAAATATTTAGAAACGCATATTTTGCATAGTTTCTTTT
>JBKPEN010000020.1:0-2318 GCA_046728425.1 Thermoproteota archaeon | reverse complement strand
CTGCAGAGCCTAATGATGAGAATTATTTAAGTCTGTAGTTGTCATAAAGTTAACAATGTTACATTTAATTTAAATCCTCGTTCAGTACCGCATAACTTGCATCAAGTGTGCAATCAAGTGAGCATAAAGAAGAAATTGTAGTCAATCTGTACATTTCAGGCATTCCAGAGGAGTTCATTGCATTACAACTAGATCTTGACATACCAACTGTAATATCCATCTTGAAGGAAAAGCAAGTATATCAGAAAGTCTAGGTGAATTCATCTCTATCCTTTTTCTCATAAACCCTATCACATCAACGAGAATTGGGGGGGAGCGTTAGTTAGGAAAAGTGGTTAGTATTAATGAAAATGATGAAGTATGCAGTCTTTTGAACAAAGATGTTTTTTGGCGCTTATATCTTTTAATTCTTAAGCCTAAAATTGTTGTAAGGTTGAAACTCAAATGATACAACAGTAACAACAATGCTAAGTACCATCTGGCATTCTAAAACTTTAGAACTTACAATATTCAATATTATTCTCTGGGCCTTCTAGAGAAGGATGTATAGGTACGAATCTAGAGGATTCCAGCCTTCACGTATAGTGGCCATGAAACCTTTCTCTTCTCGTTGATTCTGTGATCTTCTCCCCACGCGTTTTCCAAACTGTCTAGGATTTTGCTAACGGGATCATAGTTGTTTTCCTCGATAAAATTTTGAACGCTAGACCAGCTGCGGAAGTAGTTAACAAGGTCTGACATGCTCCAATTCAACTGTATTTGAAACTGTGGAGCTGGAATCTGATCAAAGGGAAAAGGTATTGTTTCATATTTTGCTTCAACATGTTTCCTCTCTGGTGGCCAGTACTTATCACCTAAAATCTCCTCGTACAGCCGAAATGTGACTTTGTCAATTTCTGGAGAAATAGTGTTAAGGCCATATGCCCAGGCAGCTATGATGCCACCAGCTGACTTGCCACCGTTTCTCTTTTTCAATACTCTTCTTACCTCGCTATAAAACCTGTTATGGTCAAACCAGTGAAGTGCCTGGGCAGTGGTGACGAGATCAACACTATTGTCTTTAAGCGGTGTCTTTTCGGCAGGAAAGATGTAATAAGCGACATTGCCTTTCTGCTGGGCATTCTCTATCTGCTTTGTACTGATATCACTGGCAACCACCTGCTTGAAGTAATCAGCGAGGACAATAGCAGCCTGCCCATTACCAGTAGCACAGTCCCAAGCTAGGTTTTTTTCCTCGACAAGACCGACAACGAATTCAAACAATTCGCGAGGATATGTTGGTCTTGAACTTGCGTATTGCTTTGATTGCTTTGAAAACAAGTCCTTGGGAGGTGGCTGTTGATCTAGACCCAAAGTGTGTAATAAAAGTGGCTGTGATCGACACTTATTATTTACTAATCATGTTCTAAGTTAGTTTTCAATGCAGACAATGATCTATATTTCATAAAGGTTCTTTCTGTATGCTTCTACATAGCATTAATGCACTTTAATATCATTGCATAGTATTAGGGTATAGTATTAGGTTCCTGCGCATTTTTTATATCACCAACTGCATTAAGCAATATGACAGACAAATGGAGAATTGAAGGAGATTACTTTGAAACATGTAACTGCGATACAGTATGTCGATGTATTTTCATGGGTGATCCGGACCAAGGACAGTGCAATCTTACTTCAGCTTGGCATATCCAAAATGGACAATATGAAAATACGAAGCTTGACAATCTTAATGTTGCCGCACTATTTCATACGCCTGGAAATATGTGGACAGGTCCAAAGTGGAAAGTAGCTCTCTATCTAGATGAGCGTGCCTCCAAGGAACAGGCTGAAGCACTTGGAAAGATTTACTCAGGACAAGCTGGTGGCTTCTTCAGTATTGTAGCTGGTTTGATTGGTGAAATTGTTGGTGTGCGCTCTGTGCCAATAAAGTTTGAATCTGAAGGTAAGAAGCGATCTTTGGAGATTCCTTCTGCAATGAATCTGACGATTGAGGGTATCACAGGCGGAGGAGGAGGAGATCAGAAATCTGAATCTGTGATTACCAATCCACCGATGTCTGTAACGCCAGGATTTCCTATGATGGTTGCAAAATCGGTAAGATATAGCTATAACGATCATGGAATGAAATGGGATAGCTCGGGCAAGAATGGATTCTACTCAAAGTTTGCATACACAGGTTAGTAGTAGCAATAGCAGTAGACAAAATCAGCAGTACAACTTTTCTGCATCGCTCGTCTATTGTGGTACCTTCAATACCAATATAGACAAAAAATGACCGCAGCCTTGTAGAATACCTCTCCATAGTGACAGGACTATTG
>JBKPEN010000114.1:0-12438 GCA_046728425.1 Thermoproteota archaeon | reverse complement strand
GATTAGGAGTATATGCTGCTTCAAGAGGTGTTAGATCATTCAACGAGGGATGGGGCAGATCGCCAATGCCATCAAGCAAAACATAGACTAGTCTGATAACCTTCATAATGACGAAAGGATTGCTGATCAATTTAATTTTTTGTACGTGTGCCTGTATCTTTGTAATAAGTAAAATATTTTCTCAGCACTTTGATGTGTGGCTGAACTATTTCAAAAACCTCATTATCTTCCTCTTTTGAGAGTTGACGCCGGTATCGCTCAAGAATCATTCCTTCTGCCAAGCCCTTATAGTAGCCTACCCTGTGCCCATAAAGGAAATCATGGACCTGATGGCACTTCCAGATACGCTTTAGTTTTGGCACACGCTTTTTAGGCACCTTTGGGGCTGCCATGTCGTTTTCGATAACAGCTTCAATGATATTTTTAATATCGTAGTCCAATGTTATTTACAGATATACAGACATACATATGCATATACACATATACCATAAGTTACTGTCACTTGCAAAAGTAAGTATATGTACTCCTTAATAGAACCAGACTCCATTATCAAGTATTAATTGGAGGAGCGGTGCATCTTCTGCAAGCGCACAGTAATAGACATTAAGGGGCAGAGGACAGAAGATTTTGGTATCAGAAAAAACGAAAAATATATCTGCTCACGTTGCGTCAGAGCTTTCGAATTTTCTCTTGGAAGCTAAAAAGTTACAGAACATTTAATTAAAAGCAATTAGAGCCTTTTGTAGGCTGAAGAGTTTGGGGGATTTACGCAAAGATTATGTTCTTGATAAGTTTGTTGTCATGCCTGAAGGTAGCCAACCTACATTAGAGGAGAGAAATAGCAGGGGAGGTGATTGCCCGTACTGTCCTGGCAATGAGTCGATGACTGATCCGGCAATTCTCGCGCTTGTGGTCAAGGAGGGCATGCTGCAGCGTCTCTCAGACAGTGAGGACAGCATAATAGAGGACTGGTCAGTGAGGGTATTTCAGAGTGAAAAACCACTGGTTGTCACTGGTTCCACTACAAGCTACGGTGAGAAACCATTGTACAGCGAGCCTGCCTATGGATACCATCAGATAGTGGTTGCATCGCCAGATCATGACCAGAGCCTTTCCCACATTTCTGTAGAGCAATGGGGTAATGTCCTAGTGGTCATCCAAGACCGTGTAAGGTGGCTTTACACACAAAAAAGTGTGACATATGTCTCAATCTTTGTCAACAGTGGTGCGGGAGCAGGCGCGCAGATAAACCATCCTCACCTAAACATCGTTACCTTTTCTACAATACCCCCAGTTATCGACACGGAGGCAGAAGGCGCACACAGGTTCATGAATGAGAACGGTAGCTGCCCTGCTTGCAGCTTCATCGGAGTTGAATCAAGTGGTCCACGCCAGATTCTTGCTACGGACAATTTCATTGCCTTTTGTCCTTGGGCTCCTACTTATCCATATGAATTCTGGATCTATCCAAAAAGACATGTGACATCATTTTCAAAGATAACGCAAAAGGAGATTAACGACCTTGCATTGATGCTGCGAGCTACACTTGGTGGCATGTCAAAGGCACTTAGGGATGCTCCGTTCAACCTTGTATTCCACCTATCGCCAGAGAAGAAGAACAGCCGTCTGATTCACTGGCATATTGAAGTGTATCCTCAAATGAATACTTGGTCGGGCCTTGAACGGGGTTTTGGAGTTTTTATAAACCATGTAAGACCTGAAAAGTCAGCTGAAATACTGGGCTCATCATGCAGGAAAGAGCTGGCGAGTCTAGTAGGAATCGTCTGATCAATGATCATGCTAGATGAAATCGACATTTATGACACAAGAATAGACCAGGGAGGGCCTCAGCTAGAGCTAAACCATACCATTTAATTATCAACTAATAGTAGAATCAGGTATTAATAATGAACTTAAAGCTGGAGGATTGGACTTCGCTTGGATCCCTTGCCCTTGCGGCGATGTTTGTCACGCTTTTGCTATCATTTTACAACTTTTTGATCGGTCCCCAAGGCGCGGGGCCTGAGCGGGTGGTTGAACCAGGCAGTCTGCTGATACAGCTCGTCTTTATCTCAGCTGCTCCTTGCCTAATCCTTGCTGGCGTTGCATTTGTCTTGGCCAAGACCTATGGGTCGCCGATAGGTGGGATGTTGCTCATAATAGCTGGCGTTATAATAGTTGCAGGTATGGCCATTAGTGTGACTCTGGTGCCAAAGATCCCAAGCCAGTATATTGTGGGAGGAGTGGGAGTCGTGCCCTTCATCTTTATGCCGGCTGGCGTAGGTGTGACTGGAATAGGATGCTACATGCTTGCTGCATCAAAAAGAAGGCACCTGCACAGCAGAGACTTGGATGATCTTCGTTGAGAGAGAAGAGTAGTGGCTTTAGAGAGATCGACGTATCAAAGAGCCCGTTGCCTATCAAGGTGTCAGACAATATCCGCTTTGTTTTTGACAAGGCTCGAAAAGACAAAAGCCCAGTCCTTGCAATAGTCACCGGCACTAAGCCGGATTTTTACAAGCAGGCTCCGCTTGTACTTGAAGCAGTAAGAGAAAAGCTACCCGTATTTGTAGTTGACACAGGTCAACATTTTGATGATATACTCGGATTCGGGATAGAAGAGTTTCACCTGCAAAAGTTTGTTGGCTGCAACCTCCAAATACGTGGAGACTTGATGGAAAAGGCAAGCGAGTTAATAGTTAAGTTTGGCTCTTTTGGCAGGTACTGCAAGAGGCACTTTGGAACTGAATCTCTTCTTCCAATAGTGCATGGCGATACACTTGTTGCAGGAATTGCTCCGCTAGCATGGGTTTTTGGCATGGGTCAGAAGGTTGGGCAAAATGAGGCAGGCCTTCGTTCCATGAGCCCCCAAGCCATAAAGTCCCTAAAGGCAGCACGAGAGCCGACAAGACAGGAGATACAAAAGTTTGTGAACAGCCAATTTGACTGCAAATGGTTTATTGCAAGGGAAGAACCTTTTCCGGAGCAAATTGACACGTGGATATGTTCAGCAGGCACACAGTTCTTCTTTGCTCCAACTAAGCTTAACAAGGATAATTTAGTAAGGGAAGGATATCCGGAGAACTTTGTCCACATTGTTGGCAACTCTGTGGTGGATGCAATCGACATCAAGAGAAAAGAAAGACCCAAGCAGAGCGTCTTTGCTTTGTATCCTCAGCTTGAAAGGGACGATTGGATAAGGATGGACATTCATAGACGAGAAAATTTGACAAAGAACCGCTTTACGTCAATTATTGAAGGGCTTGTGGAACTTATCAAGAATACAGACAAGAAAGTTGTCCTAGTTTTGCTAAACGCCACCGTGGCGGCGCTTAAGCAATATGATCTTGAATTCAAAATGCATAATCTTGCCGAGCAATATCCGGGAAAGTTACTAATGACGCCTCTATGGAAAGAATATGCACATGTCATAGAATTCCTTGACAGCGGACATTGTTGGGCTGAAATGACAGATTCTGGCTCTATGCAGGAGGAGCTGCTTTACTTTCCTAAGGTAATATCTATGACAGTCAGGCTCAATACTGACAGGCCAGAAACAATATTCGGTGCCCAAAGCAATATACTTGTTCCACCCTTGAGTGCAGGTTGGATAGTATCTATGGTCAAAGAGGCTTACAGCAGAGAAGAAGGTTTGGGAATGAAGCTCCGACACAAAAAGCAAATATACGGCACACCAGGGGATGTTTCAAAGAATATCATCCGAATAATCAAGAAGGAGTTTGAAAATGGCGATGCCAACTTTTACCCCTGGTTACACCAAAGGCTTGGCCTCTGGAAAGAAAGCCAGGGGATCAACTATATGTAGCCCTAGAGGGCAAACTTGCCACTCCTTACACCGGTTCTTTTTCTATCTAATGCAGTTATGGCAAATAAATCCTTTATCATTTGTTCATATGCTTTAGTCATCATCTGGTTACGCCGCCCCATCATTTTCCTTTGAGTTTCTATTGTCGAATCAATCTGGAGTTCGATATTTCTTGCTCCTATGCTTGTGCCGTAGATAGTGAAGCTTGGCACGTCTTGTGCTACAAGGCCATGCAAGTGAGAAGAAACACCGATTTGTCTGCCACTATAAATAAGAGTGCCAACTGATGTCTTGACCATGTCTGCGAAAAAAGAACCTATCTTATTTTGACCAGTGTCAATTTTCTTGTTTTTGCCTCTACTCATCTTGACATTTCCATATGTCATCTTAAGATCTGAGGTGGTGGTCATAGCACCAATGTTGACCCATTCGCCTATATGTGAATGGCCAATGAATCCCGCATGGGCCTTGTTGGTATGATCAGAAATCACAGAGTGTTCTACTTCGCCTCCAATTCTGCAGTTGTATCCAATGTAGCTAGCTTCGATGATAGTGAACTGCTTTACCTGTGCCATTCCATCAATATATGCTGGCCCCACTATTCTGCTTGCTGCAACATAAGCGCCTGGCCCTATGTATATACCCCCATTTCTTACATCAAGCACGGTTCCAACCTCCACTGAGGCATTTCTGCCAAGTGCTACATTGTTGTTGTTGCCAATAACCCTGACCTCTTCGCCTACTCGCATTTCATTTTTCATGGCAGAAACCTGGGTTGCAAGAGAATTCTCAAGAACAGTGAATATATCCCACGGCTCTGAGAGGATGCCCTGAGTATCTTGATCTTCTAAATTAGTCAATTTTTCTACTTTTAGTTTCTTAACATCTATGCGCTTACCTGCCGTAACGCAATTCTGCAGATACTCTATGTCATTGCTGTCAAGTCTTGCGACAAGCAGCCTCCTGCTACTGCTGGTAGTTATTGCAAAGGTGTGATTTATGTTGAACAGGCGGTCAGGGGAGATTGCCCTAGGGTGGAGTAATCCATTCACAAACACAGTATCACTACTTATGGAGCTTGGGTTTACCTTGCAGTCAGGGTGTCGCTCGGCTGTGACCGATGAAAGATATTCTCTTATAAGCAGTATTTCTGGAGCCAGCTGGTATTCTTCAAAAAAGCTCTTTGCCCCTACCTTGATGTCAAATGTAGCTTTTGTAAATGAAATTGGCGCAAAGTTTTGCCAATGTGAATCCTCAAACAGGGCTATGCTCATCTAGATTTTGCCCAACTTACTTACATATTGTTTGTACGCATCCAAGTATGATTTTTTGTCACCAATGTCTATAAACCCGCTATCGATCCTAAATCCTTTGACAGTCCTACCCTGCTCCAACGCCTTCCTTACCGCATCGTCATTCCAAATGATGCGGACTTGGGTATTATCTTCAAGAACCGCGGTTCCATTATATAAGAGCCGATATTTATAAGGCCGCTTATCTCAGGCTTTTCACGCCATGAGGTGATCCTATCCTGGCCATTAACGTCTATAAATCCATACTTTAGCTTAGTAGAGTATTGTAGAAGTGCCATAGTGACAAATGCCTTTGAGTCCTTATGCTGCCTTATCATCTTTCCCAAATTGAACTCGTAGATAGAATCTCCATAGATGCATACAAATGAATCATCTTCAAGAAGTTTCTCGGCAGTCTTAAGCTGGCCTGCTGTTGCTAAAGGACGCTCAGATCTTGCGTACTCAATCTTGACTCCAAAGCGGTTGCCGTCCTCAAAATAGTCTTCTATTGTTCGATGGAGATAGCTGACGCAAATGACAATATGGTTGATATCGCCAGCATTCTTCAACCAATCGATAATATATTCAAGGAGAGGCTTATTGCCAAGCGGGAGCATTGGCTTTGGAATGAAGAATGTATAAGGCTGGAGCCTTGTACCCAGCCCACCTGCCAGAATTACCGCTTTCATGCTTTGTGTCCCTTTTTCAATTCTGCTATATATAACATAAATTGAACTATACACACTCATAATTTTCCAATATTGCTTTGATCTTCTTTACGACTTCGGCAGGATTTCTTCCAAACAGGCTTATCATAGGCTCTTTCCCAATATCACCCATGTGATAAATGACATCTGCTAGAGGGTTTTTTGAAAGAGCTGCAACGATTCCCCAAGTTACAGTAGACCCTTCATTTCTTTTGATATTTTTCGGTTCTCTGGTCCTATCGTAGCTTGCCACAGAGAATAGGGATTTGCACACATCAATAATTCTTTCATCAAACCTGATATTGATTGCAGACCTAAAGTCAGGGTTGACACTCATGTATGCAATGATAGCCGATGCGACATGACTGGAGGCACCAAATTTGATGTATGAAGCAGGCGCAGCAGTATTCTCGATCCTGATTATTCGTCCTCGCACTGCTGCGACATCTGATATATCTACTGCATTCGAGAGAGCATAAGCAAAATTAGTTTGTGTCTCAGGTATGAGCCTATAGAAGCCATCAAGCATACTGACCTGATCTGCTGCCTGTTGTAGTCCGGCCATGACATGGTAGCGATTGGCATCACGATAGAAGACTGAAAGCGGATTTGCGATGGGCAGACCCCTCCCTATTTTTATTGCATTTTTGATAGCAATTTGTACATATTCGTTTGCCATCTTGCATGCCTCTACAAGAGCCATGCCTTTCGCAAGATATGCCGTGATTGCCGAGGAAAAGTTACATCCAGAACCGTGAATTTCCTTTATCTTTAGTAGAGGGTTTGTAAATTTCATGATATTGCCTTTGCTATCGAGCAGCACGTCGGTGACATGTGCAGAGGCAAAGCGTCCGCCCTTGACCACGACGTTTTCTGCTCCTAACTTTTTGATCCTTCTAGCAGCTTCAATAGCGTCATTCTCCTTCTTAATCACAATGCCCGCGAGTTTTTCAGCTTCCATCCTGTTTGGGGTTATAAGAGTGGATAAAGGTAAAAGTTTTGATACAAATGAGTTATATGCCTCTGCCCGGAGTAGTGTGGCTCCAGTACCAGCAGCAAGAATCGGATCAAGTACTATTGGAATTTTGGATGTTTTCTCGAGTGAACGGTAGACTGCATCTATTATTGGGCTGCTGTACACCATACCTATCTTGATGGCATTTGGCCGCATATCCGTCATAACTGATCGTATCTGCTGTTCAACCATTGGCGGTGATATCTCGAATATCTCGGATACATGCTTTGTGTTCTGTGCAGTTATCGCAGTTATCGCGGTGCATCCATACACTTCAAGTGCAGAAAACGTCTTTAAGTCGGCTTGTATTCCTGCACCTGCTCCTGAGTCGCTGCCAGCAATTGATAGTGCGATCTTCACCCTAGAATGGTAAAGGTAATAGGCTTTTTCAATCTTTCTTGGAGGATAATCCCAGAAACACATCTTTTCTTACAACTATTTTATCAATCGTACTTATCGATCGTATTATTGCTATACAGCTTTGTGCTTTCATGCTTTAGGATCATGTGAGTGGCTTTTGCCCTGCAAGAAAGGGAGCTTTCAATTGTTCCATTTGGGCATTAACTCATGACTATAGCATTGCTAGACTAAATAAAAAATCATAGTATGAATGTATTGCTACATTCGTTGCAAGTCGCTGGGGAGTGATGATGATTTTTTACTTATCAAACCAATGATACCTGCAAGTGCCAGTTGACCTGCGAGTAGCCTTTAGTTGATGATTAATGAAATCCTTCTGCTGGCGTATCAGAGAGACATAAAGTAAATCTGTAATTATTACACATAAAAACAACTTACTAACAAATAACTCCCAAAATCGTCAGAATCGTTTTTGAAATCCCTTTAATACTTCATTGGGCTATTTTGCTTGGTATTTCTTATGAAGGTTGGAATACTCTTACCACAGACTGGGGACTTAGCAACAAGGGAAAATGTTCTGTATGTCGGAAAGGAAGCTGAAAATAAAGGACTCGATTCTGTCTGGGTATTTGAACGCCTTCTATGGCCACTCAAGCCCCAGACACCTTACGGAGGAATACCTAATGCTCCCATACCGGTTGAATACCAGAGTGTACTTGATCCGTTGGAGACGCTCACGTACTTAGCAAGCAGTACAGAGCGAATTTCCTTAGGAACTTCTATAATTGATATGTTGTTTCACAACCCTGTTACACTTGCGAGAAGATTCGCTACACTTGATGTTTTATCGAGCGGTCGAGTTATTGCAGGTCTAGGAATTGGATGGTCAAAAGATGAGTATGACGTTTCTGGCATACCTTACAGCCATAGAGGAGCAAGGGCAGACGAATACATCCAACTGCTGAAACGAATTTGGACTGAAGACGTGGTCGAGTTTAAAGGTCAATTCTACAGCATACCGGCCTCAAAAATTGGTCCTAAGCCGGTGCAAAAACCCCATCCCCCGATACTACTTGGAGCATATAATCCAAAGGCCTTCCAACGAATAGTAAACTATGCAGATGGTTGGTTGCCGATTGCAGGGTTTGTACCATTGGAACAGCAGGAACAGGCCATAAACGGATTAAGAGAAACTGCAAGAAAGGCAAACAAGGATCCATCGAACATTCGTATCTTTGTCCTTTCATATCCAAATGTGCAGAATTCTTCTCAAAGTTCTTCCTCCAACCAACCGAGATTACCGATGAGCGGCACTATTGATCAAATTGGAAGTGACGTAGAAAGAATCAAAGCGATGGGAGCAGATCATATAATTTTTGGGTATGCTTTTTCTCCAATAGGCAGGGATGTGAAAAGGATGATGGAGGTAACAAAGCAACTTGCTAGATTTGCCAGATAACAAACTCTAATCATTAAAAATAAAAAACTATATTGTTCAAATCTAGGAATTGCTCCACGACACCACTTTCATCGGCGTTATTATGATGCACATTTCTCCAACTCCTACCTTTTGATATTGGACATATTTTTTCATAAGCTTTTCGTAAGCTTGTCTCAGCAGGGTGTTTTCTTCTCTTTTACTTGCGACCAATGCTTTCCCCTGTATCATTACAAAGGCCAATTTAGTCCAATCTTCATTATACTGGTCGATCAGCAGGGCAACGTCCGGATTATGCTGTATATTCTTTATCCTTTTTAACTTCGCAGGTTTAGTTATTTTTTTTCTTTTTTCATCTATAGGTATAAAGAAATGCTTACCATCAAATACAAATACTACCGGCACTAAGTGGGGCTTGAATTCGGAATCTATTGTTGCTAACCTTGCAAGTCTTGCTCTTTCTATAAATTCTTTAACAGCAGAGGGGATAATCAAAGCCATGTCTGTTGTATTATGATGATACACGATTTACTTATTTCTTTGATACAGCTTCGCCCCGATTATGCTCATGTCAGATTGGTCCAATCCGTAGACCATTCTGTTCTTTCATTCTAGGTCTAACGGCTGTATATACAAGAGGGTAAAGTACTTCTAATGAATTCAAGACATAACTAGACCATGCTCTGTCATTAGAGATGTTCATGGTTATATATGTAGAATTCTCAAACAATAGACTATTATTGATGCTATCTTTTTTGATCGATGAACTTTGGTACTTCTAAGGATACCAGAATGGGGCATCAAGCCAGTGCCAGACAAGCATAAGATGCTTGGCGGGCTAGATTATTTCATTCTGTGGTCAAGCCTCGGTGTCGGACTGCTAGTTCTTTCTGCTGGCTCATTTCTTTCCGAAGCGAGCTTTCTTGATGCTATTTTTGCAATCATTGTCGGGTCGGCTGCAGGATCGATTCTACTTGCCTTGGCAGGCAAGATAGGAAGCGATCACGGGATACCGTCACTCATAACGATGAGGCCGGCATTTGGGATCAGGGGCTCATACCTGCCCGCAACACTCAATATTCTGCAGCTGCTCGGGTGGACGACATTTGAAATTATGATAATGGCAAGAGCAGCATATATGCTGACCGGTAGTATAATGCCCTACTACTCCTGGGCAGCAATATTTGGAGTAATTGTGGCGCTTCTTGGAATCACGGGACCGCTCAATGTCGCAAGGCAATGGATCGGCAAGTTTGCCGTATGGATAGCATATGGGACATCTGCAATAATAATTTTCAATCTGATAAACTCGGCAGACACTGCCGCTCTTGTTTCGTCGCCCGGAGGAGGCTTGTCATTCTTTTCTGCACTTGACCTTGTTATAGCGATGCCCGTATCGTGGATGCCCCTTGTAGCTGACTATAACAGGTTTTCTAAGAAAAGCAAAAGCGCGCTATGGGGAACATTCATTGGTTTTACAATGACAAACATTCTGTTTTACTTTGGCGGCATTCTGCTTGGAACATCTGACATCCTCGAGATTGTGGTTGCCATACAGGCCATGTTCTTTGGCTTTTTGATGCTACTTTTGATAGTCGATGAAGCTGACAATGCCTTTGCAGATGTCTATTCCGCATCGGTATCAACACAAGACATATTTCCAAAGATTAGCCAAAAGCATCTTATCGTTGGGTTCACTGCACTCAGTGCAGTGCTGGCAATGGTGGTTTCTATCGAGCAGTATGAATTGTTCTTGCTTTTGATAGGAGCAGTATTTGTTCCACTTTTTGGAGTCGTGCTCACAGACTATTACATCGTAAAGAGGCAAAAGTACACGGAGCAGATGCTATATGTGCCTCAAAATAGGCTAGGCATTAGAGTACCTGCAATTATTGCATGGACTCTTGGAGCCCTGCTAAATTACATACTGTCTCCCCTTTCGCCTATCTATATACCGCAGCTGCCGGCTATAGGTGCAACAATACCGAGCCTTGCTGCTGCTTCACTCATTTACCTTGCAATAACAAAGATGCAACGGAGGCAGGAAGGAGAAGTTAAGGCGAGAATCTAGGATAGAAATATGAGCAGAGATAGTGCCCACAAGACTGGGCAGAAAGGGACATAATGGGCGTAGACATCACAACTGGCCTGATGCAAAGAAAGACAACATGATAAACGTTAGATTCTACTGCCTTACCAGCCTTTGCACCAGACTTCATTTCCCTCTGCCTATCAGCTCTAGTACTGCCAAGGCTCTAAGAAAGAAGGGCCTTCCATTACTAAGATTAAATATAGTATAATCACAACGCGAGCACCTTTTTTTGTCTTACCTGTTATTCACAAAAAATTATAACCTCCAAGAACTAAAGCAAGATAATAGCAACAGTTATCTGATTCAATTTCATCTGCGGGGGCATGGCTTTTTTGAAAAGAATTTCAAATGATACCTCTCCTAGATACTACTGGATCAGATATAGCATAATTCGGGAATACTTTCAATAAAAAAAGGGTAATTTGATTTATAAATAGCGATAATTGATTGTTTGCTCAAAATATGAGATTGCTAGAATACCAAGGAAAAGAGCTTTTTGATGAATTTGGAATTAGGGTACCAAGGTCGCATCTTGCTCACACGATAGATGAAGCAAAGGAAGGTGGCAACAAACTTGGTTATCCACTCGTGATCAAATCGCAGCTTACAGTAGGAGGAAGAGGCAAGGCAGGAGCTATCATAAAATGCAATAGTGAAGCTGACCTTGAGCCCAAGTTCAATGAGCTCTTGCATAAAGAAGTAAAGGGAGAATTTCCGCGGGGGATCCTACTTGAAGAAATGGCAGATATCAAAAAAGAATTGTACTTGTCACTGTTTCTCAACAGGAGCAAGCGATGTTACTCACTAATATCTTCTGCAGAAGGTGGCATTGAGATCGAAAACGCTAGGAACAAAGTAATGATTGACGTGCCAATCAGTGGTCTGAGTCCTCATGAGGCCGAGGAGACTGCCACAAAATTGGGTCTGACAGGAGAAACTGTCGTTTCTTTTGTGGACTTTACAACCAAGCTGTCAAAGCTAGTAAATGAAAAAGAGGCAGAGCTGGCAGAGATAAATCCTATTGCGGTTCTACAAGATGGTTCTCTTATGGCCCTTGACGCAAAAGTGATAATTGATGATAATGCAATGTTTCGACATCCAGAGCTTAGAAAGTACGAGTATGTATCAGAGCTTGAAAAACAGGCAGAAGTAAGTGGCTTTTCTCTGGTCGAGCTAGACGGAAACATAGCTATCATTGGCAATGGAGCAGGCCTTGTAATGTCGACCCTTGACATGGTCTCAGATGCTGGTGGGAGCGCTGGTGCGTTCTTGGACTTTGGCGGAAGAGCCACCACTGAGACCATCTATGAGGCACTAAAAGTGATAAGCAGAATCGAGAGGGTTGAAGCAATACTAGTGAACCTCTTTGGTGGCATCGTAAGGACCAACCTTGTAGCGCAGGCAATACTGGATGCGTACAACAACAACCTCATGAACGTGCCCGTGTTTGCAAGGATCTCTGGAGCTGATTCAGAGAAGGCAAGGGAAATGCTCAAGGGCAGTAAGGCAAACCTCTATAATACAGTGGAAGAGGCAATACGATCTGCGGTATCGGCTGTAAACAATAGCAGGAGACCAAGATGACAACAACTGTGGAAAAAACGTTCAACATATTTGACATACTTGTTGGAACGGAGGGAGATGAGGACTTTGGAAGAAAGCCAGTTATAATACAAGGCATGACTGGGAGCTATGGATCAACGCACAC
>JBKPEN010000222.1:0-3667 GCA_046728425.1 Thermoproteota archaeon | reverse complement strand
GTCTGGCTGATCTATCGACATGCCAATTGGGTTGAACGCCAGAAGTGTCCTGTTGTTCTTGGCAAGATCAAGTGTTGCACCAGTTCCAGATCTGAATTCAAAGCTTTGGCCTCTCTCTACAGTATCATTGGAAGATATTCTGGCAACCATATAAGGATGTATGGTACAGTAGTAGGTAAATTCGCCTACCAAGCCACTCGCGCTATTGAAGGTAAGTTGATACTGACGATTAAATGGCATTACGCCTGAATCAAAGAGACCCGTGTTGCTGCCAGGCATGCCGCTCGTCACTGTGTGCTGCACACCTTGGTCGTTATTGACCCACACTACAGTGGTTCCTGCTGGAACGGCCGCGTTTCCAATGCTATAGTGGTGGCCTCCTTCAGCTAGGGACGCGCCTGGATTTATTCTTATGAAATAATTTGGCCGGCTTTCTTGACCCGCCTGCGCATAAGCATTATTGTTGCCGTTTACAAATACAGAGTTTGTTGACATGCTTGTCAACAATAGTGGCGTCGTCAATACCCCAAACAATAATACAACTCCTATAGTCGAAGCAGTCAGAACGAATTTGGATAACAACATTAATGTTCCGATTCCACATGCTTATGTTATATGAATTGCTTAAATGTTAGATAGTATATATTTCTCTTCCATTTATCCTGTTATTATTTTTAAACGCCGATCGCTTCCCAATCCTTTTGTGTATATCAACTTTAGGCTTTTAAGATAGAGTCAGTTACTGCTTCGGAAGGTTTCTGAGCTGGTATAAATGCACGGGTTAATCTACGCAGCAAACATGTGTGTCAAGTGCTGCATATACATCCGAGATGAAAGCTGAAGCTAATACGCTGGTATTGGATGGTCCTTATCAAAGGAAATAGGCAGCCGTTCGGAATACCTCTTGACAAGGTAATTAATCTATTGCACGTGAAACAGCAATGGGGAGAGAGACACCGAGCAAAATCCTGAATATAATACGAATAAATGATGCCTAAAAAATGACAAGACTCCAGATTTTCTTTAGGACTCTTATTTCTTCTTCATACAGACGCTACGGCAGCAGCTACTACTACCCTATATGCATTTACAGATTATTAGTTTTCTAGGAACACATTTAGACAATAGAGACCGCTGTATTAAGGCGTAGATGAGCGTGTATCTTGGTATCCATATGAAAAGATTTGCAAGTCCCCTTGTCACAAGGATAATAATAATAATAACACTCTGTGCTGCGACCTTCTCCTTCTTCTTCTTTGCACCAAATTTTTTTGGTGCAAAGGCATATGCTCAGGAGGAGAATAATGAGAACAATAATAGTACACTCATCTTAGAGGATATGCGTTCAATACTGCGTGATCAACAGCGTGATATATCTTCAATTAGTAATACATCATCTGTAGAAGTTGAGTTAATCAGGAATATGATATCCAAACAGCTTGAGGTTTTGAATGATATTAATGTAACCTCAACAAAGTTAGCTTCCCAAGGAGCCTATAGTGCATTAAGTGTTTTTTTCCTAGGTATTAGTCTGGTGATATTTGGACTAAGATTAACGTCAAAGGTTGCTCCAAGGATTGGCAGATCTATGACTATAATGGTATGGGCATTGACTGCTCCTGTAATTATTGTAGTTGGCCTCTTCCAGTACGGAGAAATAACAGGCAATACTATATTTACCGTGACTGAGGAGCCGTATTATCTTGTCTCTTTTCTGCTGTACATTCCAATAGGTATAGTTGTCTTTCTCCTATTGGAACAAAAAGGGATTGTGCAAGAGCAAGGAGCACACATTTCCAGGCCAATACTAGAAATGGAGAAATTAGTTGGACTAAAAGAAAGAGGGCTGATTTCAGAAGAAGAGTTTCAGAAGCTCAAGACAGAGCTACTGACAAAATTGTGAAGGTGGTGGTTCACGCTGATGATAGTACCAAAAATCAAAAGTCATCTGTGAGACATATAACGCCTCCTTAATAGTGCTCCTAAAAGCACAGAGACTCTTGTGTCCACTTATCTGTAGTTATAGCATATACAGTGCCATAGCAAGTATCTGTCGTCCCATAGCAATAGAAATGAACAAGCCAGCAATTACTACTCACGCATATATTCTACAAGGCATTTAAATAAAATTAGCGACCGCGATTCAAGGAAAATAATGATGCGCCAACATCGTTAGAAAACAAGCTCGTACGCAACATGCTGTCTAGGTAGACCGTCTTTCAATCTTGTAATCTATTATTATCACATTCTGCTTTAACCCTTAGTGCATACTAGCGTGGGGCTGATGATCACGACGCTTGCACTTCCTGAGGGTCACCACTTCCGAGATCCTGGCTGGTATTGTATTAGTAGCTCCTGTCTGATTCTTCTTCTCTATCTTCATCAAATGATGAAGACATAATTATTTTTCAGGCTGCAATATTATTTTACGCATACGATGTGCGTGCCACAGCCTCTTCCCCCTTCCTTCCAGACGTTCCTGTGACAACGAGCCTTATGCCATACACTAGAAGAGCTATTCCAATTACTATACCTGCAAGTGCTATTCCAAATACAGGAGTTACCATTATAGTGATAGACAAGGCAACAGCTAAAGCTCCTGCCCCAATGCTTAATGCTCTTGAACCTCTGCTAGCGGTGCTTCTTCCACCAACTTTTTCCTCCTCGCTCTTCCCTCCTCTCAGACCTGCAATTATGCTCGAAACGCCGCTAAACAGTAAGGCTATGGCGGCTAAGAATACAACTAGCGTTGCACTAGCAAGAGGATATACCATCACAAGGCTTGAAAGGATTATGACTAGTATGCCTAGACCTATGTGAGTGAGTCGAGAACGCTTGTGGAGAAATACTCCTGCAACTACCTGTTCAATGCCAAACAAAAGTAAGATTATTGCAGCTACTGTGAAAGTTGCAGCTACTGCAAAAACGGGAAAAATGATTGCAGATATTGATAGTCCGATAGCGATAGCGCCTATACCGATCTGTAAAGCTCTTATCCACTTAGGCGACTTTTCGCCTACTGTATGTTCAGATTTGATAGATGTCATATTTATATTATATAATAGCATATCTTGAACTTAAGGATTCCAAAACAGAGTTGATAGTTCCATCTTTATGTCCTAGTCATGATAAATTTATATGAAGTCACAGTATTTTTGTTATCATATTGCACCGTTTTGTGTTGATCGGGCATTATGCGATAATGTCATAAACGCGCCCACAAATGTGGGATTATGTTCTCGTATTTATTAAAAACCCGACTGACTGAAAACCTTCAAAATCTTGTTTTCAGTTGTCATTGAAAAGTACACTAGCAACTCTTTGATCGTTCACAAGTGATATCACATTAGTTGTGGCAACAATGCCTTTTGATTGACCTGCAATCCATCAGGTTCTTGTTCCTATACTGTTGCTTGACTGACTGGCTGGCGGGAATACGCACCTGAAGGGATCCATATAGAAGCATGAATATCGTCCCTAGTCTAAATAGAAGGTAGATTCACCACGGATATATTTCACTAGAGCCCAACGCGTTTTTCATTTTCTATATACAATCGCCTTATCTTTCGTAACATACCTCTGACTTGTTTTTACATTAATTATTTACATTCGAATGACACCTAATACATTAAAGCCTGCCTCGTTTCGAATTTAGTGCTTTTGATTT
>JBKPEN010000260.1:0-2962 GCA_046728425.1 Thermoproteota archaeon | reverse complement strand
GTCGCAGACGAATTTGACGGAAAGACGGCCCAAGAAGTCTTGAAGTGGGCCCTTGACACTTTTGGAACTAAAATTGCTCTCGCATCAAGTTTTGGTGCAGAAGATGTAGTTATCATAGATATGATGGCTAACCTTGACAAGAGTAAGACAAGGGTTTTTACCCTTGATACTGGACGCCTCAATCAAGAGACCTATGATGTAATGGATGCAATTAGAGCAAGGTATGGAATTCCAATTGAAGTATACTTTCCGGATCAAAAAGAAGTAGAAGAGATGGTCAGGTCAAGGGGCATGAACCTAATGTATGAAAGTATAGAGAATCGCAAACTGTGTTGCGAAATAAGAAAGGTGCACCCACTCAACCGGGCACTCTCCACCCTTGATGGTTGGATTACGGGGCTTCGCCGTGACCAAGTTGTAACAAGGGCAACAACCAAAAAGATCGAGGTCGATAGTGGCCATGGAGGAATAGTAAAAGTCAATCCACTTGCAGACTGGACATCTGACATGGTATGGGAGTACATCCGAAAGAATAATGTCCCATACAATAAGCTTCATGATACCGGCTTTCCAAGCATTGGCTGCGAACCGTGCACGAGGGCAATCCAGCCTGGTGAAGACCCACGAGCAGGCAGATGGTGGTGGGAAAGCGCTGCACAAAAAGAGTGTGGCCTCCATTTTGACCCATCGAAAAAAAGAGGAGTTCACCAGCAGCAGTAGTAGTAGCAGTAATGTAGCAAAAAATAGTGTAGAGTGACAAAGAAGAGATAGAGAGTAGTAGTGTGATCCAGCGTGACCGACTCTATTCCATCACCTCATGGAAATAAGCTTATAGACAGATTTGTCGTCTCTGACAAAAAAAATATGCAGGACATGTATACGCTGCAAGTAAGCAATGAGCTCCGAAATGACATCGAAAACATTGCAGATGGAATCTTTAGCCCCCTTGAAGGATTTGTAGGCGACGATGACTTTCAAAGCATTGTCAAAAGAGGCCGGCTGAGCAATGGGCTTGCCTGGACAGTTCCAATAATTCTTGATGCCGATGAACAAGAAGCACGCAACATAAAGGATGCAGTAGAAATCGCCCTTGCAGCAGCAGATGGTGAAGAAAAATTTGCCATATTGCATGTTGAGGAAGTTTATCCATTTGACAAGATTGCATGTGCAAAATCGATCTATCAGACTGATGATATCAAACATCCCGGCGTTGAAAAAATGGTCAATATGAAAGATAGGTTGATCGGTGGCAGGGTCGATGTCATCAAAAGAATAGAGCAATCACCGCTGCGAAAGTACAGAATGACACCAGCACAGACAAGGGCAGAAATATCACGAAAGGGATGGAAGTCACTAGTTGGTTTCCAGACAAGAAATGTGCCACATGTCGCGCACGAAATGCTACAAAAGGCAGCCCTTAATCTCTACGACGGTCTACTTGTCAACCCCCTCATTGGTAAGAAAAAACAAGGCGACTTTAAAGATGAATTGATTCTTTCTACTTATCTTGCGCTGATAGACAGCTATTATCCAAAAGAGATGGTGATGTTTGTTACGCTCCACACAGATATGCGCTATGCTGGACCCAAAGAGGCAATTCATCATGCAATAATGAGGAAGAATTTTGGCTGCTCCCACTTTATCGTCGGAAGGGACCATGCAGGCGTTGGCAAATATTATCACCCCTTTGCCGCACATGAGATATTCAAGGATTATACCGACCTAGAAATAGAGCCGTTGTTCTTTCCTGCATTTTACTATTGCAAAAAGTGCCTCATGTACTCTAATGAAAGAAATTGTCCTCATGGACCGGAGTATAGAGAAGAGCTCAGTGGAACCAATATGAGAAAGATGGTAGGTTCAGGTGAGATGCCGGCGAGCCACCTAATGAGGCCCGAGGTTGCAAAGATAATCGTTTCCTTCAACGAACCATTTGTGTAGGCATAAAAAAAGAGGAAAAGGATATAGCAGTGTATGTGTGTCTGTCTGTCTCTCTCCCTCTGTCGCTTGTACTAGGGCCTATGCAAGAGATATAGAGGGGAAATAAACTTTTAGATAATTGGAGATGGATAGGAGAAATAAACAGTCTAGCGCTATTTCTCTGCCTTTTCCATTTCTCCCTTGACTATCCTGTATGTATCTGAAGCCTCGCTAAATGTTTCTTCGATATTGTGCACAGTACCTGCTTTTTTTGAGTCTGCTACTGTGAGCCTCAATTCCCCAGCTAGAGCCTTAATCGCTTCCAGCATTTCTTTGAATGAAGTGCTTAACTCTTTCAAGTCTTGACGACTAATACCTCCGCCTCCTCCTCCTCCTGCTGCTGCAGATTTCTGCTCTCCATCAGCACTAGCGCCAAAAGAATCGGTCTTACTTTTGACAGTTTTGATTAGACCTTTAGCATCATCAATGATACCTGTTTCCTTTAGCCCTGCGGCGGTCTTATCCATTCTAGCAGATACAGTATTCATATTTTCAGATATGAGGCGTATGTTTTCCATGTTCTGTTGCCATTCTGGAGTCTTCATTGTCTCCATGATTTCTTGGGCTATTTTTGCTACCTCCCTTATCACTTCAAATGACTCTTGGACACCAGGTGTCCCTAGCTCGCGCATTATGGCTACTGCGTCAGAAGCAGTTTCTTTGATATCATGCAGTTTACCTTCTTTCTCGGACATGTCCGCTAATACTAATTCAATATTGCATGTAACAAGTTAAGTGTAATACGACAAAATTATATGACTACAAGATTTCAATTGTTCTTATAGAATTAAGTTAGGTTACAAATATTCAGACGTTTTCACTGAATGGCCAGGCTGGGCTATTGGATATTTGGATCAGCTTTTTGTGTATAGCTTCAATTATGCATGTCAGTTTACAGCCATTTTTTTGGTAATGTCTAGATGCTTGTCGTGGGGTGGTTTATCAGGCAAAAGGCTACTTTACCTCTCACGATATATGTAAT
>JBKPEN010000252.1:0-1808 GCA_046728425.1 Thermoproteota archaeon | reverse complement strand
ACCACTACAATAGTATCAAATTCCCACTTTATCTTTTAATCATGCACAAGGAATTACAAAGTAGTAGTCCGAAAATTACCTGATAAGATACTAATAACTAACTGAGTCAGAAATTGCTACCAAGCTTTAATACAGCTCAAGAGATTTTCACTAATAATGTCCGATCAGCAGAAACAACAAGAATTAGAACAACAACTATTCGTAGATGTTGCAGATGTAAATGGCATGCCTGAAGGAAAGATGAAACATGTAGAAGTAGGCGAAAAGGAAATACTGCTTACAAATTCTGAAGGCAGGATATATGCGCTATGCGATAGATGTAGCCACATGAACGCTCCCCTGTCAATAGGCACTCTGAACGGAAAGGTCGTAACATGTCCTATGCATGGCGCTAGATATGATGTTATAACAGGAAAGAAGGTAGCAGAACCAATGGCTCTAGATCCATCAAAGTTTCCAGAACCAATACCGGAGGGTTTGCAAAAGGTGTTTGCACAGGCGGCTCAAATTCAATCCAAGATAAAGACATACGATCAGCAGACCTATGAAACAAAGGTTGAAGGAAATAGAGTTAAAGTAAGAACGTGAAAAACAATGAGCGACCCAAATGAATGGAACGCAAGCATAATTGCCGAATTCCGTAAGAATCATGGGAAGGTAGGTGGCTATTTTGAAGGAGCACCATTGTTACTTCTCCATCACACCGGCGCCCGGAGCGGCAAAGCGCGTCTTAACCCGATTATGTATCTCAAGAATGGCGATCGCTACCTAGTCTTTGCTTCAAAGGGAGGAGCCGATACCAATCCTGATTGGTACTACAACATCAAAGCACACCCAGACGTCCAGATCGAGGTCGGAGATGAAACTATCGATGCTCGCGCGGAGGAGATTACCGGCCCTGAGCGCGATACGCTCTACGAACGCCAAGTTTCCATCTATCCGACGTTCGCTCAGTACCAACTTAAGACAAAGCGGACGATCCCTGTAATGGCACTCGTACCCAAATCCCGGCGTAAATAGAAATGCAACACTGTCACAAGTGAAATGTCAAAAACCCCTGCCTTGGAACCTGTGAAAAAGTGTATCAGAAACGAAATTTGAAGTACCACTGGTAATGTATAATTAATATAGATCTGTGAATATAGGGGTAAGTTAATCTTTCATTTTGTACACTATATTCATTGAGTCCAAATATTTTGAAGTTTTTTCTGCCGAGTCCCTCTGGGCCCGCTAAAAATTAAGGGGCGTTTTGCTTCAGGAGAAGTTGTATACTTTTTATAGAAAGATAAAAACACACATATGCAATCGAAAATTGAAGGACTAATGTCTCCATTAATGCAAAGATCAATTATCAAGTACTTGCATCGACAATGTATTTTCCTCTACATTGGCGTCAGCAACTTTCAGCCTGATCGAGTTATGGACTTGATTATCCATAACAAAGTCATTCCTGCAGTGGATCAGATTGAAACGCATCCCTTCTGTCAGCAAATTGAAACCCAGAAATTACTGACAGAACCAGAGACATCCTCTTTAGCGATAAGACTATGCATAATATAAAAATGTCAAAGCTAATCACTAGACAGATCGAGCTAATAGAGTATCTATATGATTATTTTGAGAATAGCATATCATCTTCAACGTCTGAAAAAGATATGTCAACTACCTCAAAGAAGCACGATGCATGAGAGATTTCAAAGATAAAACGAGAGTATGAAAGACTTGTAAATAATTATGGAGCAGAGATTCTATCAGTCATTAGAATAATAAAAGATAGAGTATCGACGCCACATCTTTTGAAAAACGCA
>JBKPEN010000275.1:0-6200 GCA_046728425.1 Thermoproteota archaeon | reverse complement strand
GGCGAGCTGTTGTTGCTACTGCACCTACCTTAGACCATTTTCTCATCCATTGAAGCAACTCTATTATCGACTCCACCAATTCCTGACCTTTTGTAGTGAGTCGGTATTCCACACGAGGCGGAATTTCATTACTCATCTGGCACTTCATAAGCCATAGTCGTAACGACGACTCCATTAGTTGCCGAACTAGTAAGTGATAATAACCTATGTGTTCCTAAGACTGTTTGCAATTGATTTGCTAGGTCTTGAGTACTTGCGTTATTTATCTCGCGGTCTTGAGCTACAAAAACCCAATAGGAATAAAATTTTGTTGCCATTTTTGTTTTTTCAGTCCGCCTCCTCCCATTCTTCTTCTTTCTACTTCATATATTATAAGTTAATTTAGAGGCACTAAAAATGATGGCCCTTACAATATCTGGATTTGAAGAACCACAACAATATCGTGAATATTTTCAAATAACTAGGAAATCGTGCAGCTACTGTTCAGGAAGCTGACGCTGAGAGTGCTTTGATTGCATCATTTTCTCCCTCGTCTATCAGTCTGTTTATCGTCTCTACTGTAAAATCTGAAAATTTGCTTGAAATACTATGACGGTCATCTCTGCGTTCTATGCGAACTACTTTGGCTATTTTGAACTGACCTTTTATGATGTCTATATTTCGTTTGTTAGTCTGCGGATTTATTTCGTCCAAAATTTCACTAATTTTCTTTCTCCATTGGTTATCATGGCTTCCAAGAGCAATTAGTTTCTCAATCAAATCAATCTGTTGTGTAACAACTGTAGCTACCCTTACATCATGGTCTGTCGTATCAGAAAACATTATATCGTTTAACCTTTCCTTAGCGCCATCGTAGTCTGTGGGAACAACCTTTTCTTTAGACGGCCATACATTTACTATATATACTTCCAAGTCTGGAACCTTTTGTCGATTTTGCTTACCTGCGCTTTTAATAAAACCCTCAATGTTTTCGGAGCCTAACTTGTATTCCCAATAGGCTTTGTGTGTCTCTATAACCTCTCTTAATGGAGTATTACTCAGCAAACCGCCGTCCCAAAACTTGTGTCCCTCTATGTCCTGGTAGTCATAAAAGAGAGGCACCGTAGCACTCGCCATTACATGTTCTAGCTTGATACCGTCGTTGTATTCTATTTTGATTGGCTTTCCTGAAGGAGTACCGCCATATTCCGTACTCCTTATTATATTACCTTGGTCATCTTTTTCTTTCTCATAACTATCAAATGTTACTGCTATACCTTCAGCTACATCCACACTAACTAGGAGAAGTCTTGGCTCACTATTATCAAAGCTTGTTGATATTGGAAAATTGGCAAATTCGTGTAGACTTTTTTTAAGTGGTTCATTGTTATAACGGATCCAAATATTTTTTACGACATTTGGGAGAGTAATCCAAGACGGCAACCATTCGTGCACTGTATCTTCCATGTCAAAGAATTTGCCATCATTAATCATTGAAGGATTAGTAAATACGTTTTTCACTCCAGTATAAGTAAACTTTTTTGTGCAATAGTACCTCCTTGCTGCCTCTCGTGAAGCGGATTGTCTTCTTTTGTTATGCCACCATGGCGTACTTTCTAGGACTATGTCAGAAGGCACTGACACATGCTTCCAGAAATTTTCAAGCTTTTCTGCTGAGGACTTCCAATTTTTTTCTTTTAAAAATTCACTAACAATAATTGCAGCATTTATTGCGCCTATCGATGTACCAGCAATGATATCAAATAGTGGTCTACCTTTCTCATCTTTTTTTCCGATCTTCTCGCATAATGCCTTAAATGCACCCGCCTCATAAGCGCCTAGCGCTCCGCCACCTTGAAGAACAAGAGCCCTTTGTTTATTCAGTATTGTTTCATTGTTCACAATGCAATGACGCAAATATATCTTTAAAAAGAGATAGGGCGCTATGAGCTTGATTTAGAATTTTATTAACTTTAACTGTAGTCGTGGTCGAGATGTGGGGTCCAAATACTTGTGAATGTATTCTTAGTTATACTTGGGATACAGAATCATCTGAAAACCATGTCTCATTTTGTCTCATTTTTGATGCGATAGTTCTCATTAACATCCAGTCGATGCAGGTATCGTCGTACATTATTCATCGTTCTAATGTAACTATAGATCGGATTTACAACTCTTTACTTATAGATTTCTTTTCTGAAGCTAACGATGCCATAGGCTTAGTAAACCGTCTTTAAGAAAGGTTATAAAATATTGTTATTAAATTTTTTATATACCTCTAGCATACGATGAGTAGTACATTGCAGATTGTTGATGAAAAGACAGAGGTATTAACAAACCCTGAGGACATAGATAGGGTAATCCATCAGACTTTCTCTAATATTTTGCATAATTACGGTACTTGCATTGATGCTTATGGTCCAACTGTAGTGATGAGTATTGAATCAATGAAGAAACGCCTTATTGCTGCTCATGCTAGAGGCATTAAGATTAAGTTTGTCACTGAAATTACAAAAGATAACCTTCCTTACTGTAAGCAGATGATGGAACTAGGAGAGATGAGACATTTAGATGGAGTTCAGGGCAATTTTGGTGTCAGCGAAACAGAATATTTAGCTTCTGCCACTTTGGATAAAGAAAAATTAGTGCCACTGCTCATATATAGCAATGTAGAACAAATTGTAAAGCAGCAGCAGTACATCTTTGAAACATTATGGAATAAAGCTATTCCTACAGAACAAAGGATAGAAGAAATAGAGCTTGGAAAAGAGCATGAATTCCTAGAAGTTTGTCCTGATGGCATTAAGGCTGCACAAGTATACTCACAGTTTGCTGGATTAGTCCAAAGCGAGGCGCTTTTGATTCTACCAAGCAGCAAAGCATTGCAGCGTCAATATGACATTGGTATTTTGCAAAAGCTAGTTGACGCTGCTGCAAAGAGAAAGGCTGTAGTCAGGATTATTTGCCCCCTGGACAAAGATAATGCAAAGATAGCAGAGTGGCTATCAGATACTGGCGGTCCTACAATTCAACTGCTAAACGGAGATGGATCTGATTCGACCGTATTTGTGGTAGATGGAAGATTGTTATTTAGAGCAGAACTAAAAAGCGATCAAGCAGAGAAATTCTCAGACGCCACAGGCTATGCTATCTACTCTAACAGTAAACCTACAGTAAACTCGTTCAAATCATTTTTTGAAATGCTATGGAACTCTAGACTTCTTGCAGAGAAATTAAAGGAAGCAGATATGCTCCAGCGTGAGTTTATACATATCGCAGCGCATGAGCTTAGAACACCCATCCAACCTATCTTAGGAATGGCGGAAATGATAGAATCTACTTTACAACAAAAGAAGGATGCTTCTTCTATCAAGCCAGAAGAAATTGAAATGATTGCCCGCAATGCAAGGAGGCTTCAGAAACTCTCAGAAGATATTTTAGATATTGCTAGGATAGAGAGCAACTCTCTTACACTTCATAAATCTCTATTCAATCTAAAGGATATACTGACACTGCTAATCGAAGACTGCAAAAAGCAAATCCAAATGGATGGCAGAGAAGTAAAAATTCTCTACCCGCAACCTCATGATATTGAGGTCTATGCTGATAAAGAGCGTATGATACAAGTCCTGGGTAACCTGTTAAGTAATGCACTCAAGTTTACAAAGCAGGGGATAATTAGAATATCCATAGAACAGAGCAGTAATGATAAAGACCAGCTGCTGACCGTGAAAGTGACTGATACAGGTCTAGGAATAGACCCTACTTTGCTTATGCGATTATTCACAAAGTTTGCGACAAAGTCAGAGCATGGAACTGGACTTGGATTGTATATATCAAAAAGTATAGTTGAAGCCCATGGCGGTAAGATATGGGCTGAAAACAATACTGATGGAAGAGGTGCAACTTTTACGTTCACGCTACCAATCCAAAAGTCACATCAAGAACACCAGCTGAGATCATTATCATAGAGAGAATACTTTATTGCTCTCTCTGCAATAGGGGTACTATTAGTAGTAAGCCTCCCGATCTGAAAATTAGGAGTGATTGAGAATCGTTAGAATGGACAGGGTGGGATTTGAACGGTAAATGGATTTATCTTTCCATAGCTGCCCTTTCAGATAGAAATTAGTTGGCATTGCTGAGGTCGTGGGTTCAAATCCCACATAATCCACTTTTATCAATCTGGTAAAGTACGGTATTAAATTGAGCTTGTTTTCGGTTATTGTTCGACAAAACCAGCAGCAGCAACCTAAGTGTGCTTTAGCACCAAAACTTGATAACCTTATAACAAGAAAATCTCTTTTATATGACTCGTCCAATGGGGTATATTATTATGAAAGTCGTTAATGCTACCCACGGCATTCCTGGTATGACAAGAGAAGAGGCTGAGAGATTCCTTGAAAGTAAATTGAACTTGCAGATTGCAACCATCGATGAACAAGGTGAGCCAAATATTCAGCCAGTCTGGTTCTACTATGATAAAGACCAAGGAAAACTCTTGATACTTACATCTAAATTAGCCAAGAAAACTCAAAATCTCAGCATTAGACCTAATATTTATTTTTCCATAGATGATGAAAATCTTCCCTACAAGGGAGTTAAAGGTAAAGGTAAAGCGACTATAGTAGAAGATCCAAATAGAATTGTCCCACAAGCAGAGAAAATTAGTATGAAATATCTTGGTACACTCGATCACCCAGTAGCAAAAGAGATGTCAGATCGTTCAAAGAATGGAGAAGGTGTACTTGTAGAAATTAGCCCTAAGTTCTTTTCTACATGGGATTTTGGTAAAAGGCAATAGCTATGACTTATTTACTGCAGTTGATTTGGTAACTAGATCTATATACAGAGAATCTGCTCAGATGATAACACTGCAGAAAGCTGAGGTCGTGGGTTCAAATCCCACCAGGTCCATTATTATCAATCTGGTTAACTACGGTATTGAACTAACCTCATCTTGAGTAGTTGTCAGATAAAACTTGAATTATACTATAATTCAATGCGTCTGATTATTACTATTATTGTTGCCCTTCCTATTTATTGACATACCTTCTTCTTAAGGGCGGAGGGATTCTACTAGGGCAGCAGTATCATTGTATACTTTGAATTCTATAAATTTGCCCTCACGTATAGTCCATAAATTCACAAATTCAGTCTCATATGGTCGTCCTGTAGGCTTGGCGTGCCCCTTTTGGTATCCAAGCACTACAACTTTGTTATCTTGGGCGATAAAGTCGTTTAGGTCAAACTGTTGAGGTTCAAGTGACTCGCCAAGAGCCTTAAAGAATTCTGCAACTCCTGAGCGACCATTGTATGTACCTCCCCATGGCAGCACACCTGATGGTGCAGGCCCGTGCATTACTGCATCATCTGCAAACATGTCCATTATTGAATGGACCTCCCGTCGTCTAAAAGCATCATATAAGCGCTTTACCATACCCACATTGTCTTCCTCTTGTCCTACTCTTGTCATTAGTAATCTTACCATTATCTTATTTCATTCTCTGATAATAACAGATAAGTAAGAAAGTACGGAATTTTTTAGAGCCTAAAAAGCTTTGATTTAAAAGAAGAAACAGGCTATCTTGTTGGCTGAGTATTAAAAAGATTTGTAATTTTTCCTTTTTTGCCCTCTTGATACCTTTCAATTTTCAGCTGCATCAAACCTGAGTCAATTATGCCCTTATTTCTTATTATTCTGATTCCCTTAAGCTAAACCGATATTACAGCACTCTACTAGAGAACATCAGTTACTATCGCATATGAACCCAAGTATGTAGTAGCGCTACCATTGCTTTCCTTTGCATTTACCTGATTGTAGAATTGTTATTAGTAGCGCAGGCGTGCCTTGAGTGTTCGGAATCATGCTCTGCTGCTGAGGTCTGGGTTCAAATCCCACCACCCTGTCCATTTCTTCTGTTCTGGTTAACTACTGTATTAAATCAAGCTTATTCTAGCTCCGCATACTAAGCTCTATATGATGTATCACTATACCTCTGTTCTCATCCAAAGATTCTCAAATATTGAGATATAAGCAAAAACAGTTGGTTCACTATTAGAATAAGTAGCCAATCCTATCGCTTCTTCTTCAGAAGGTTCTTCTGGATCCTCATCTAGTTCAGTAGTTAAGCAAACCGATTGATCTACTAACAGCAATGTTAGCTTATTCTGGAGAGGGTATAGCCGTTCTTCTTTCTTGATTTGCCGAATATCAACCC